>DATCEJ010000209.1:0-3640 GCA_036510135.1 Roseiarcus sp.
AGGGCGGAGTCATGAATCGTTAATGCGCTGAGGGGGGAAATGGATTCAAGTCGCCGGAGCAGGAGACTCGGCGATGGGCGTGACATTTCTGGATCACATCAAGACGGTTGAGGATCGCCGCATCCCCGGAATGACGACTTCATAAAGCAAGATCGAGAGTGCGTTAACATCGGTCTGCATGAACTCGCGTGCTTGCATGGCCATGTAGCCGACGCCAGACTGCGCAGCGATCGTCTCCGCGAAGATCAGCGTCAGCCACATCACGCCGAGTGCGAAGCGAAGGCCAACGAGGATGGAGGGAAGCGCGCCGGGCCAAATAACGCGCCGGAACAACGACCAACCGCGAAAGCCATAGCTGCCCGCCATTTCGATGAGCTGCGGATCGACGCCGCGCACGCCATGCAGCGTGTTCAGATAGATCGGGAAGAAGACGCCGAGCGCAACGATGAAGAGCTTGGCCCCCTCGTCGATGCCGAACCAGACGATCACCAACGGAATGAGCGCAAGATGCGGCACGTTTCGGATCATCTGCACGCTCGTGTCGGTAGCCGAGAGGGAGAGTCGCGACAGGCCGTTTAAAAGCCCGGGGCACCAACCCAATCCCTCCGCCGACCACGAGCCCCGCGGGAGCGCGCAGCGTGCTTACGCCGAGATTCTGCGGCAGCACGCCCGAGAGCGTGAGCCGCCACGCCGCTGCGCCCACCGCGGTGGGCGAAGGCAAGATCGTGTCGGCGATCCAGCCGAGCGACGAGCAGGCCTGCCAGGCGACGATAATGACCGCGGGCAGGATCCACCCGGTCCAAGCCCGGTCGTGCGGGACGCCGAGTCGATGCATGGCTGCGAAGAGCCGCGGCCGGTCTTTCGGCGAAGTCAGTCAACCCAGTCTCTCGAGTTCGTCCGCGGCGCGTTGCGGCTTCAAGTGTTGCTCTTCCACGGCCAAACAATGTCCCGGACTCGGATTGGCGCAGGAATCAACCCGAGCCTTTGGAAGCGGTCGGCGACACCCTGTTGCTGCGCGAGGACGTCGCTATTGAGCGGCCCGAACGTGAACTCCGCCCGGTCGGCGGATCGTTGCTCCGCCGCGAGATCAACGCCGCTCGCCTCAGAGAGAATGGCGGCGACCTGATCGGTGCTGGTTAGCCCATGTCGTCGCCGTCGCGAGGGCGCCATTGATCGTGGCGACAACGTCCGGATGCTTGGCGGCGAAGTCGCCATTGACCAGAACGAACGAGTTCCGTCGCAATCAGGCCGATCCGTTCGGTCGCGCCATCGCCCGCCGCTTCGCGTCGCTCGATCACATCAGCGGAGGCCGCGCCGGCTGGAACATCGTGACCACGTCCAAGCCTGACCGCCCTCAATTTTGGCCGCGAAGATCACCTTGACCACGACGAGCGCTATCGCCGCGCGCGAATTCTATGATGTCGTGACCGGTCTTTGGGACAGTTTCGCGGAGGACGCTTTCGTTCGCGACGTCGAGTCGGGCCTCTATTTCAATCCGGATCGCATGCATAGGCTCGACCACAAGGGTCAGTTTCTGAAGGTCCGCGGCCCTCAATATCGCGCGGCCCCCCCAAAGGGCTGGCCGGTCATCGTGCAGGCGGGCGCGTCCGACGCGGGCCGTCAGCTCGCGGCTGAAACCGCGGAGGTGATCTTCGCCGCGGGAGGCTCGCTTGCTGAAGGAAAGCGATTTTACGCCGACGTGAAGTCACGCATGAAGGCGCTTGGCCGATCCCCTGAGCATCTGAAAGTCTTGCCGGGAGCATTCGTAATCGTGGGCGACACGGTCGATGGAGCCCAGAAGAAGAAGGCGCTGCTCGACAGCCTCGTTCATCCCGGCAGTGGCCTCGCGTCGTTGTCGATCGCTCTCGGTTGCGACGCATCGGGCTTTGATCTCGACGGTCCCTTGCCGGAAATCCCCGAAACGAACGACAGCAAGAGCGGGCGCGAGCGCTTTGTCACGCTCGCCAAACGCGACAATCTAACGGTGCGACAGCTCGCGCAAATCGCCGGTAGTTTCGGCGGCCTCGCTTTCGCTGGCACGCCTGCGACCTTTGCCGACGAAATGGAGCAATGGCTGTTCGAGGAGGGTTGCGACGGATTCAACATTATGTTCCCTTACGCGCCCCAAGGTCTCGACGACTTCGTCGACAAGGTCGTTCCCGAGTTGCAACGGCGAGGCCTGTTCCGCCGCGAATACGAGGGCAAGACGCTGCGAGAGCATCTCGGTTTGCCGCGACCTGAGAATCAGTTCTTCAGTTCTCAGACGATCAATCGACCGGTTTCGTCGAGGCCTAAGTCCAGACGCTGAGAATTGTTGAGGATATGATGTCTCTGGGCGAGCTGGACCAAAGCTACTCGGATAACGACGCAGCGGAGGCATTTGCCGCCGTCTTCCATCGAGCGCGCTGCTGGGTCTTGAGGACGATCTCGGCCACCGGGCACGCGCCGCAAGATCGAAGGCCAAGGACGGCTACGTCCAGCAAGACTGCGCCTTTGCCCTCGCGGAAAGGACAAGATCGCATTCGGGGACTCCTACGAGATCAACGCGAACCTAAGTATACGGCGAACCGGCCGAACGGATGTCGCCGCCTCCGCCGATTCTCAGGCTCGGCGACCTGGACAGGGCCAAGTGTGAAGCCATCCGCGAAGCGGCCAGTTTTTTGCTGAAAATTTCGCAAGCCCGCTAGGTCGCTTAGTATTGGCGTTGACAGCCGAAGGCAACTACTAGATAATTTCTATAGACATTGTGCCTGCTGGAGCCAGAGCAATGGTTGATATCGCAACCGAGCCGCTGCCGCATGTTGAGGCCGCGCTGAACTATGTAACTCCCGCAGGCGAGAAGCCGGTCACTTACGCGTACCAACCCCCGCCCGGCGTTCCATGGTCGACTGCAGAGCCTGACGAACACCCAACAATAATTCACAACCTTCGTCCCGTGGCATTGGAGTTCTTGATGGACGACGTCGGGTTTCAGTTCCTGACCCATCGAAGCGCGGTCAGGAATTTCTGGGATGAGGATGAGATTAGGCGCGTCTACTATCCGAAATCCACTGACCTTTTGAAGCGGATCACTGGGGCGAGCGAAGTGCGCGTCTTTGACCACACGCTCCGCCGGCGTGTGCACGGGGAGAATGACCGATCGTCGAAACCCGGCGTTCCCCGCCAACCTTCGAATCGCGTTCATGTCGATCAGACCGCGACGTCCGGCGCGTCGCGCCTTCGCACCGAGTATCCAGACGAAGCCGACGAACTGCTGCGCCATCGCGTCGCCATCGTCAATCTGTGGCGACCGATCAAATCGCCGGTTCTCGATGCGCCGCTCGCCGTCTGCGATGCGCGCAGCGTCGACCCGAAGGATCTCATCGCTTCCGATCTCGTCTTTCGCGACCGGCGCGGTGAAACTTACAATCTCCTATACAATCCGCGCCAACGCTGGTTCTACGCGCCGGAAATGCAAGCAGACGAAGCCTGCTCATCAAATGCTTCGACTCTCGTGATGATGGCGTCGTCGCGCGCTTCGCTCCGCACACGGCGTTTATCGATCCGACGGCACCTGCGAACGCAGCGCCGCGGGAGAGCACCGAACTGCGCACATTCCTTGTTTTCGGGTAACTCCCAAGGAGGGTGAGTCGGATTTGCC
>DATCEJ010000210.1:0-2701 GCA_036510135.1 Roseiarcus sp.
CCGCATGGACTCGATTCCGCACGGAACCATCATCAACATGCAAGGCACGGCGATCCAGGCGCCCGCGCCGCTATTCGCGGTTTCGAGTATTACGCCGTTCAAGTTTGGGAGCGTGGACAACGGCGCGACGGATCTCGTTCCTTTTCCCGAAGAAGATCTATCGATCCCGAGTTCGTCGCGGACACCGCTCAATCAGGTCGCCTCTCTCACGCAGGCGCAGCTGAAGAACCCCAACCTGTTTCTTTCGCAGGCGATCGCGAACCAGACGATGCTCGGCACGACGGTTCTATTGATCAGCACGCACACCAAAGTCCTGATTTCCGCTCCCGAGTCGGCGGCGGAATCGACAACATCGCTTTTCTGGTGGGCAAGCCCCCAGGCGGCCCGAACGCCAGCGCGATTCCAGTCACCTCCATCTTCTGGATCGAACGGGTGCGCGATCACAGCGGCAACGAGTTCGATCAGCTTCAATAGACTCAGCGTGTCTTACTGAACTTCAATGGACTAAGCTGGCCTCATGTCACCGAGGCGACGATGGTCAGTCGCGCCGTGCCCAGCGACTACGTTGTCAATCCCGGTGACACCTTGTCGGGGATCGCTCTCGCCTTCTACGGAACCGGCAGCGAGCTTTTCTGGCGGCGGATCCACGATGAAAATCGAGGCGTCATAGGACCGGATCCTAGGGCAAAGACTGCATATTCCGGCCATCTGAGCCACCTCGCACGCGTTGCGATCGGTGTCCGGATCTCCAGACCGGGCGCGAGATCCTTCGCAGCCGTTTGGACGGACAGCGCCGTGGCGGGCCGTTCCGAAGGGCGACGCGCCGAACACGATCGGGGGCTGTTGCACGAGCCGATTCGGAATGTGATCGGGATCACGGCGCGCGAGCAGCCGGGTTGCAATCGTCTGCGCTGTTGTTATCGGAGTTGATTGGCGTGGACCGTTTATGAATTGAGGGGCGGGCGACCCGCCGGAACGCTGCCGCCATTTCTGGATATTCAATATGTTCAAACATCTCGTCATTGTTCTCCCTGGGATCAGCGGCAGCGTCCTGACGAAGGACGGCAAGGAAGTCTGGGGGACATCAACGGCCGCCATCTGGCGGGCGGTGACGAGCGGCGTAGACAGCATCCGCGGCCTCGCGATTCAGGGAATCGACGATCCCTCGCTCGATGACCTGGGCGACGGCGTCCAGGCCGTACGTCTCGTCCAGGACCTGCACATCATCCCCGGTCTTTGGAAGATCGACGGCTACAGCGCGATCATTGCGCGCCTGACAGAGTCGCTAGAACTGGAGGCAGGCAAAAACCTCTTCGAGTTCCCGTATGACTGGCGGCGCGACAATCGGGTCGCGGCGCGGAAACTCGCGCGCTCCGCGAAGACCTGGCTCGACAACTGGCGGCAGAGCTCCGGCGCTTCGGACGCCAAACTCGTTCTCGTCGCGCATTCCATGGGCGGCCTCGTCTCGCAATATTTTCTTGAAGTACTCGGCGGATGGAAGGACACACGCGCGCTCGTCAGTTTCGGCACGCCCTATCGTGGATCGCTCAACGCGCTCGGCTATCTCGCGAATGGCTTTTCGGAGGGCATCGGTCCGTTGAAGGTGGACCTCACCTCCACGCTCGCCTCGTTCACCGGCATTTATCAGCTGCTTCCCGCCTTCGAGTGCGTCGATCGCGGCAAGGGCAAGTTGGAGCGGATCGGCGAGATCGACGGGGTCGTGGGCGTCGATCCGGCGCGCGCAAAAGCGGCGCTCGGCTTTTACGAAGAGATCAAGGCTGCAGTCCAACGAAACGACGGGGATGAGGCGTACAAGACGGGCGGCTACGAGACCTATCCGATCGTCGGCCTCGCGCAGCCAACCTTCCAGTCAGCGAATGTGGCCGGCGGCAAGGTCACGCTGCTGCGGAGCTTCTCTGGCAAGGACAATAGCGGCGATGGCACCGTCCCGCGCGTCTCCGCCACGCCCTTTGCGATGAGCGGCGCCCATCGCGAAATCTACGTCGCCGAGCAGCACGGCTCGCTGCAGAATTTCGACCCAGCGCTGGTCAACCTGCTTGGCGTGCTTACGGGTTTCGAAATTGAGCTCGCGCAGTTCTTCTCGGCCGCGCAAACGCTGTCGCTCGACATCGACGACGTGTACGGCGCCGACGCCGTCATCCTGCGCGCGATTCCTTCTGTCGAGGCGCCAACCACGGCGCGGATCGAGGACGCCACGACCAACGCGCTCGTCAAGACGCTTCCGATGACGGAGGAAGGCGACGCTTATGTCGCGCGCACGACCCTGCCCGGCGGGGCTTATCGCGCGAAGGTGACGGCCGATTTTCCGACCAATCCGGTCACCGTGACGGAGACGTTTCTGACTGTGGTTTAGGCGCGCCGCAATCCAAGAAGGAAGGAGATCATGACAATGCCCGATTCTCCGGCTGCTGTCCCCGCGGGCTCGCCGGGAGCCGACGACAATTTGATTTATTTCAACGGCATCGACGGCGAGACGGGTCAGTACGCCGTCGCGCCGCGGACGATCGACGCCATAGCGAACATCGCGCGGGGCAATCCGCGGCTTACGCCCATGACCGACGTTCGCGGCGAGACGCCGACGCGCGCCTTCGGCCTTCCGCCGGGCGTCGATTACCAAAAACTCGACGAGGCCGGCTGGGGCGTCGTCTTGCATGAGAACGCCGCGCCCGAAATCCGGTCC
>DATCEJ010000211.1:0-4889 GCA_036510135.1 Roseiarcus sp.
GCGTGCTGCGAGAAGCCCATGCCGACGCCGCCGCCGTGATGGATCGACACCCAGGTCGCGCCCGAGGCGCAGTTGAGGAGCGCGTTCAGAAGCGGCCAGTCGGAGATGGCGTCGGAGCCGTCCTGCATCGCCTCGGTTTCGCGGTTGGGCGACGCGACCGAGCCGGAATCGAGATGATCGCGGCCGATGACGATCGGCGCCTTGAGTTCGCCCGACGCCACCATTTCGTTGAAGGCAAGGCCGAGCCGATGCCGGTCGCCCAGACCCACCCAGCAGATCCGCGCCGGCAGGCCCTGGAACTTGATGCGCGCTCGCGCCATGTCGAGCCAATTGTGCAAATGCGGGCTGTCCGGCATGAGCGCCTTGACCTTGGCGTCGGTCCTGAAAATATCCTCGGGATCGCCAGACAGCGCGGCCCATCTAAACGGTCCGACGCCACGGCAGAACATGGGTCGGATGTAGGCGGGCACGAAACCGGGAAAGTCGAACGCGTCCTTGACGCCTTCCTCCAGCGCCATCTGGCGAATGTTGTTGCCGTAGTCGACAGTCGGCACGCCGGCGTGCGCATAGGCCAGCATCGCCCGCACATGTTCGCCCATCGACGCTTTGGCCGCGCGCTCGACGCCCTTGGGATCGCTCGTGCGGCGCTCCTCCCATCGTTGCAGGCTCCAGCCCTTGGGCAGATAGCCGTTGATGGGATCGTGCGCGGAAGTCTGGTCGGTGACGATGTCGGGCCTGACGCCGCGGCGCAGGAGTTCGGGCAAGACTTCGCCCGCATTTCCGAGCAGCGCGACCGATACAGCCTTGCGCTCCTTGGTCGACCTTTCGATGATGGCGAGCGCGTCGTCGAGGTCCTTCGCCTGCACGTCGATATAGCCGGTGCGCAGCCGGAATTCGATGCTCGACGGGCGGCACTCGATTGCGAGCAGCGAGGCGCCCGCCATCGAGGCGGCAAGCGGCTGTGCGCCGCCCATGCCGCCTAAGCCGGCGGTAAGGATCCATCGGCCCCGAAGGTCGCCGCCATAGTGCCGGCGCCCCATCTCGACGAAGGTCTCGTAGGTGCCCTGGACGATGCCCTGCGAGCCGATATAGATCCACGAGCCCGCGGTCATCTGCCCGTACATCATGAGCCCCTTGCGATCGAGCTCGTTGAAGCAGTCCCAGGTCGCCCAGTGCGGCACGAGGTTCGAGTTGGCGATGAGCACGCGCGGCGCGTCGGCATGGGTGCGGAACACGCCGACTGGCTTGCCGGATTGGACGAGCAGCGTCTGATCGCTTTCGAGCCGGCGCAGGGTCGCGACGATGCGGTCGAACGCCGGCCAGTCGCGCGCCGCTCGCCCGATGCCGCCATAAACCACGAGTTCGCCCGGCCGCTCGGCGACGTCGGGATCGAGATTGTTCATGAGCATGCGCATCGGCGCTTCGGTCAGCCAGCTCTTGGCGCTGAGTTCGGTTCCGCGGGGGCTGCGGACGACACGCATATTGTCGATGCGGGCTGGCGCGGTCATGGACTGGACCTTTCAAGCAACACGACCAACCGTCATTGCGAGGAGCGCAGCGACGACGCAATCCAGAGAACGAAGGGCGCACTACGTTTCCTGGATTGCTTCGCTTCGCTCGCAATGACGGTCGGAGATGGGGAAATCGGGATCATTGGCTCACGCGCTCGAGGATCGTCTCGAGCACGCGCTTGAGCGTCGCGCGCGTCGGCGCAGCGCGTTTTTCGTCGAGGTGCGCAGGCCAGTTCTCAGGAGCCGGGCGGTCGGGCTCCTGCATGTAGGCGCGGCAAGCGAGTTCGAACTGCAAAGCCTCGACGCCTTCGCTGGGCTTGCCGTAGGCGCGTGTGATCCAGCCGCCCTTGAAGCGCCCATCGACGATGGACCTTTGCCCGCTCGCGGCCAGCACGGCGCCAATCGCCTCGCGCAGTCGGGGGTCGCAGCTCGCGCCCGAATTCGTGCCCAGATTGAACATCGGCAGTTCACCGTCGAACAGGCGCGGGACGACCGAGCGAATGGAATGGGCGTCGAAGAGCGCGACGCGCTGATGCTTCTGGCGCAGGCGAGCAATCTCACCGGCGAGCGCCGCGTGGTGGGGGTCGAAGTAAAGACGTCGCCGGTCTGCAATGCCGGCCGCGTCTGGCTTGAAGCCTGGCCGATAGAGGGGTTCGCCGTCGAAGGTCGTGGTCGGGACGAGTTCCGTCGTCGCCTGACCGGGATAGAGCGACGCCCCGCTCGGATCGCGATTGACGTCGATGATCGAGCGCGAGAGCCGTGTTCGCACCAATGTCGCGCCGAGGGATGCAACGAAATCGTAGAGCGCGTCGAGCCGCCAGTCGGCGTCCTTGCGCGCGAGCCACGGACTGGCGAAATTCGGCTCGAATGTGAGCAGATCCGTTCCCGCGTGGGGAATGCTGACGACGAGTGGCGCGTCGCGGCGCTCGACGATGAGCCAGTCGGGTGCTTCGGCGGTCATCCCCCAAAGCCCGGCGCAGGCTTCTCAAGCCCGGGCAGCGCCGCGGCGCCGACCGCATCAATGACGGCCCTGCCGCTCACGAGGCGGGTCGCCGCGATGATGTCGGGATGAAAGTAGCGGTCGTCTTCCAGGCGTGGAACCTCTCGCCGCAGCAGGGTCCGCACAGCTTCGAGCCGCGCGCTTGAGATAAGGGGACTATGAAAATCGCAGGCCTGGGCCGCGGCGAGCAATTCGATACCGATAATCGACAGTGCGTTGTCAGCCATCGACGCCAGGCGCCGCGCGCCATGCGCCGCCATCGAGACGTGATCCTCCTGGTTGGCCGAGGTCGGGATCGAATCGACGCTGGCCGGATAGGCGCGCGTCCTGTTCTCGGCGACAAGCGCCGCCGCGGTTACCTGAGCGATCATAAACCCGGAATTGAGCCCGGGCTTCGGGGTGAGAAACGCCGGCAGACCGGATAGAGCGGGATCGACCAGAAGCGCGATCCTGCGCTCGGCGAGAGAACCGATTTCGCAAATCGCGAGCGCGATCATGTCCGCGGCGAAGGCGACCGGCTCGGCGTGAAAATTGCCGCCCGACAGCGCCTCGTCCGTTTCCGCAAAGATGAGCGGATTGTCGGAAACTCCATTGGCTTCGATGAGGAGGGTCGTGGCGGCCTGACGCAGGAGGTCAAGGCAGGCGCCCATCACCTGGGGCTGGCAGCGCAGGCAATAGGGATCTTGAATCCGTTCGTCGCCGATGAGGTGCGATGCGCGAATGGCGCTTCCGGCTAACAGCCCGCGCAGGGCCGCGGCGACTTCGATTTGCCCGGAATGGCGCCGGAGCGCATGGATGCGCGCGTCGAAGGGCGTATCCGATCCGCGCGCGCCGTCGGTCGACAACGCGCCGGTCGCCAATGCGGAACTGAACAGCGTCTCCGTCTTGAACAGGCCGACGAGCGCATTGGCGGTCGAGAATTGGGTGCCGTTGAGCAGCGCGAGACCCTCTTTCGGCTGAGGATTCATCGGCTCGAGGCCAACTTCGGCAAGCGCGGCGGCGGCAGGCGTGACGCGATCGCCCACGCGAGCTTCCCCCACGCCGAGCATCGCCGCCGCCATATGGGCAAGCGGCGCAAGATCGCCTGACGCGCCGACCGATCCTTGCGACGGAACCACGGGCGTGACGCCACGCGCCAGCATGGCCTCGATGAGCCGAAGCGTTTCCGGTTGGACGCCCGACGCGCCCTGCGCGAGGCTGCCGAGCTTCAGCGCCATCATGAGCCGCGTTGTCGCAACTGAAGCCGTTTCGCCTACGCCCGCCGCGTGCGAGAGCACGATGTTGCGCTGAAGCTCAGCGAGGTCCGCGGGCTTGATCCGTACACCCGCCAGCTTGCCGAAGCCGGTATTGATTCCGTAGACCGGTTCGCCGCGAGCGAGAATGCGCTCCACTGCCGCGGCGCTCGCGGCCACGGCGGCGCGGCTGGAGGGATCGACGGCCATCGATTCGCCGCGCCAGATCGCCCGCCAGTCGTCAAGCGACGCCTCGCCGGGACGGATAATGACGGTCATTGTCCCCTCCAGACGCGCGCATGCAGCGGGTTGAAGCCGAGCCGATAGACAAGCTCCGCCGGGCGCTCGATGTCCCATATCGCAAGATCGGCCCACTTGCCGGCTTCGAGAGTTCCCGTCTCCTCCGCGAGGCCAAGCGCGCGAGCCGCGTTGCGGGTGGCGCCGGCGAGGCATTCGTCGACGGTGAGCCCGAACAAAGTCGCCGCCATGTTAAGGGCGAGGAGGAGCGAGGTCATTGGCGAGGTGCCCGGATTGGAATCGGTGGCCACGGCTATGGGTAGTCGATGCTTGCGCATGAGCTCGACCGGCGGCGCCTGTCGCTCCTTGAGCACATAGTACGCGCCGGGCAACAGCACCGCGACGACGCCAGCCTTCGCCATCGCGGCAAGGCCGTCCTCGTCGGAATATTCGAGATGATCGGCCGACAGCGCGCCAAACTCGGCGGCAAGCGCCGCGCCGCCTGAATTCGACAATTGGTCCGCATGCAGCTTGACCGGAATCCCTGCGCGTTGCGCGGCTGCGAACACGCAAGCGATTTCCTCGCGCGTGAAGGCGATCCGCTCGCAAAACCCGTCGACGGCGTCGATCAGGCCTTCAGCCGCAAGCGTTGGGATCATCGTATCCGCGACATAAGCGACATAGGCGTCACGTTTGTCAGCAAATTCGGGCGGCAGCGCATGTGCGCCAAGACATGTTGCGCGGATTGTGACGTTGCGTTGCCCAGCGAGTTGGCGGGCGACGCGGAGCGATTTGCGCTCAGTGTCAAGGTTTAGCCCATAGCCGGATTTCACTTCGACCGTGCCGACGCCCTCGGCGATGAGCGCGTCCAGACGCTTGAGCGCCGATCGGAGGAGTTCGTCTTCGCTC
>DATCEJ010000212.1:0-5026 GCA_036510135.1 Roseiarcus sp.
CGGCGTCAGGGTCGCCAGCACGCGGGTGGTGGTTTCGCGCAGATTGGCCTGGATGGCGGCGTCGAGCGGGATCACCGCTGCCTTGTCCTCGATGAAGTCGCCGAGATGGCTGTCCTCCTCGTCGCCGATCGGCGTTTCCAGGCTGATCGGCTCCTTGGCGATCTTCAGAACCTTGTGGACCTTCTCCAGCGGCATCGCGAGCCGCTCGGCCAGCTCCTCGGGCGTCGGCTCGCGGCCGATCTCGTGCAGCATCTGGCGCGAGGTGCGGACCAGCTTGTTGATCGTCTCGATCATATGCACCGGAATGCGGATGGTTCTCGCCTGATCCGCAATGGAGCGCGTGATCGCCTGCCTGATCCACCAGGTGGCGTAGGTGGAGAACTTGTAGCCGCGGCGGTATTCGAACTTGTCGACCGCCTTCATCAGCCCGATGTTGCCTTCCTGGATGAGGTCGAGAAACTGCAGGCCCCGATTGGTGTATTTCTTGGCGATCGAGATCACGAGGCGCAGGTTGGCCTCGACCATTTCCTTCTTCGCCTGCCGCGCTTCCCGTTCGCCCTTCTGGACCATCTGCACCAGGCGGCGGAATTCCTGGATTTCAAGCCCGGTCTCGGTCGCGAGCGACTGAATTTCCGTGCGGATTTCCTTGATCCCAACCTTGTCGCTGGCGATGAAATCCTTCCACCCGCGCGTCGTGAGCTTCGAGACCCTCAGCAGCCATTTCGGGTCCAGTTCCGAATTCTGGTAGTTCTTGAGAAAATCCTCGCGGCCGACGCGATGGGTCTCGGCCAGGCGCATAAGCCGTATGTCGAGGCCGATCAGGCGCTTGTTGATGTCGTAAAGCTGCTCGACCAGGGCGTCGATGCGGTTCTGATTCAGGGACAGTGACTTGACGTCGGCGACGATGTCCTTCTTCAGCGCCTTGTATTTGCGCTCCTGAGCGGGCGAAAGCGACTCGCTCTTGAGCTTGTTCTCGACGTTCTGATCCTGCAGGCGACGCAGCTTCTTATAAGCGTCGGCGATGCGGTCGAACGTCTCAAGCACCTTCGGCTTGAGATCGGCTTCCATCGCCGACAGCGAGACCGAATTTTCAAGATCGTCTTCATCGTCGAAGTCGGAGGGCGGCGCGGCCTCTCCTTCGAACCCTTCCGGCGGCGCTTGGGGAGCCGTCGCCGGCGCCATGCGATCGCGGGCCGGATTGGGGGGCGGGGGCGCGCCGGGGGCGGAATAATCGGTCTTCGGCGCCTTCTTGCCGTCCGGGCCGGCGTAGGTCGCCTCAAGGTCGATGATGTCGCGCAGCAAAATCTTGGCGTCGTTGAGCTCGTCGCGCCAGATGATGATGGCCTGGAAGGTGAGCGGGCTTTCGCACAGACCCGCGATCATCGCCTCGCGGCCGGCCTCGATCCGCTTGGCGATGGCGATTTCGCCCTCGCGCGACAGGAGCTCGACCGAGCCCATCTCGCGCAGGTACATGCGCACGGGATCGTCGGTGCGCTCGGCCGGCTCGGAACTGCGGGTCGCGACCGCCGTCGGGCGGGGGGTTTCGACGAGCTCGCCGCCTTCGTCCTCCTCCTCGTCGGCGGCCTCGGGGTTTTCCTTGTCCGCCTCTTCCGCGTCCTCGCTTTCGACGACATTGATGCCCATCTCGCTGAGCATCGCGTTCATGTCCTCGATCTGGTCGGATGAAATCTCTTCCGACGGCAGGACGGCGTTCAATTCCTCTTGCGTCACCCAGCCGCGCTTCTTGGCAATCTTGAGCATCCGCTTGACGGCGGCATCACTGAGATCGAGCAGCGGGCTATCTGGGGTCTCGACGACCGCGGCCTCGCCTTCGGCCTTCGCCTCGTCTTTTTTTGCCATCGCGGCGTCTCCGTCCATTCCGCGGCCCAGGGCGCCGGGTACTGAATATTGTCGACCGCCCTGTCATGCCGGGGCGGCCCACAAACCTAACGCGGTCAAGCTAAGGCTTTGCTCACGGCCGCGCCCCGCTCAACCCCCATCCCGATCTCTCGCGCCGGGCCGGTCGGGTCAGATCGCGGACGATATGCGTCCGGATTGATCGCCAAAGCCGTCAATGGCTGCTTCCGCGTCGGCAAGGTCAGCCAAGTTCGCTTTGATATCAAGCAGTCGGGCAAGATTAAGCTCGTTTGGCTCCGTTGCAAGCAACCGCTCCGCGAGCTTCAAATCCCTATGTAACGCGCCAGCCCGCCGATGCAAGGCCAAGCTTTGCCTCAACACCTGATCGGCGTCCGAAGGCGCCGCCTCCGGCCGCATGCACCACCAATTCGGCATCTTTGCGGCCAGGCCTAAAATCCGTTCGCAAGCTGGCCCATGCCCGGCCCCCTTCAGCCATTCGGCGAGCGCCGCGGACGAGGTGAGCGATTCCGCCGGCGCGCCGAGCAGCGCGTCGCGCAATGCGTTGACGCCAGCGCCCGTGAATTCGGTCGCCGCCAGTTCCTCGCAACGGCTCTCGATCAGCGCTGGATGGCCAAGCGCAATTGAAAGGACCATGACCTCGCGCGCCGGCAGGCGAGCGCTTCGGCCGAGCTTGCTTTGCGGCGCCAGGGGCGTTTCCGCGACGCCGATGCGCGGGCCGGGCGGGGGAAACCGGCCGCCGCGCCGCGGGACGAAGGGCTGTTTCGCGCTGGAATAGCCTCGCGCCATCCGCTCGCGTCCGTCGCCGAAGAACGCCAGAAGCCGCCGCTTCATGTCGGCCAGGTAGTGGCGACGCAGCGTCTCGTCGGCGATTTTTCCGACCGCCTCGCCAAGGCGCCGCTCGAGCGCGGCGCGCTGTTCGGGCGTGTCGAAACGCTCGCCCTCGGTCTCGCGCATGAACAGCATCTCGGCAAGCGCACGCGGGCTGCTGAGATGCTCGGCCAGCGCCGACGGCCCGCTCTGGCGAATGAGATCGTCGGGATCCTGCCCCTCGGGCAGAAGCGCGAAGCGCAGGCTCTTGCCCGCGCCGATCAGCGGCAACGCCGTCTCGATGGCGCGGAACGCGGCGCGGCGTCCGGCGCCATCGCCGTCGAAGCACAGGATCGGCTCGCTCGCCATCGCCCACAACAATGCGCATTGATCGGGCGTGAGCGCGGTGCCGAGCGGCGCCACGACGTTAGGGAAGCCGGCCTCGCTCACCGCGATCGCGTCGATATAGCCCTCGACCACGACGATCGCGCCTGAATCATGCGCAGCCTTGCGAGCGCGGTGATGATTGAACAAGAGCGCGCCCTTGTGGAAGAGCGCGGTCTCCGGCGAATTGAGGTATTTTGCCTTGGCGCCCGCCTCCATCGCCCGCCCGCCGAAGGCGATGACGCGACCGGCGCGATCGTGGATCGGAAACATCACCCGGTCCCGGAACCGGTCATAAGGAACGGCGATGTCTTCCCCGTGGACCAGCAGGCCGGCGTCGATCATCGCCTCGGCGCCAACGCCCTGCGCTGCAAGCGCGTCGCGCACCATGAAGCGCTCGGGCGAGCCGTAGCCGAGGCCAAAGCGCTGTTGCACCGGGGCCCCAAGGCCGCGATCGGCGAGATAGCCGCGCGCTTTGGCGCCGATTGGCTGCTGGAGGTTCGCTTCGAACAGGCGCGCCGCCATCGCCATAATTTCGATAAGGCTCGCGCGCTTCTTGTCCTGGACCGCCTCAGCAGGGGTTAGTCGCGGCATCGGCAGGCCGGCCATGCCGGCAAGCCGTTCGACGGCTTCCGGGAAGGTGAGGCCCTCGGTCTCCATCAGAAACGCGAACGCGTCGCCGTGCTTGCCGGACGAGAAGTCGTGGAAAAAGCCCTTCTGGTCGTTGACGAAGAACGACGGCGTCTTCTCCGCGCCGAATGGCGAGAGGCCTCGCCATTCCCGCCCCTCCTTGCGCAATTTGACGCGCGTCCCCGCCACCTCCGACACCGGCAGGCGGGCGCGAATCTCGTCGAGAAATTCGGGCGGGAACTTCATGAAGAGCCATGATCGGCTTTGTACGGTCCACTAGCAAGGCGGCGCCGGCCATTGTCACCGGCTTTCGCAACACGTGGAGCGCCGACGAAAGTTAGCAACAACCGAGCTTCGATCCGCAAGGGTCAATACGTCGCGAACATTGCTATTTCCTTCCGGAGAGAGAGCTATCAACAAGCGACACTCGAAAGACGTTAGATTGATCGCAGTGCGGCCCGCTTCTCTGCTAATTCCTGCGAAAATAGAGAAAAACATCAAGCTGATCGGCTAAATGCCCCTCCCTTGAAGATGTTGGCCAATGGCATACAATCGTGGCAAGAGATGGAGGCTGGAAGATATCGAGATTGTCCTCGTGGACGAGGCGAGCGAGGGCGACGTCGTCACTATCAAGGTTACCGTCGGCGACGCGATCGTGCTAGTGATGGGAGAGATCAGGGAGCAGGGCAAGCGGCTAATTGCGAGCGGCGTCCATGTTTCCTCCGAGGGTGTACACGCCAACGACCTTGGGATTTCAAATCTGAAGCAAATCGCGCGCGCCGTCATGGAGGTCGGCGGCTATGACGAAATCTTCGTTGAGGGAGCAGTTCGAACGACTGGGGCACATCCAGGGCGTCGACCCCATCCTATCGGGTTCGCCCGCGATCGTCTCTTTGCGCCTCGTCGGAAAACTAGAGGAGACTAAGTCGGTTGAAGCAGTGATTGCCTTGCGCCGCCGCGGCGCTCCGACCTTGAAGGCCAAGCGCGCGGTCGAAGCCGCGTTGGAGCGGAAAGCCAACGTTCTTGACGTTCCGACAGTCGAAAGTTTGCGCGCGCTTGCCGAAGATCTTCAGCGTTTCGGCTTCGCCATGTCCGCCGAATCAGCTACCTTAGCGTCCAGTACAAATGTCCGGAGGCGAAACATGAAAGAGCCAGGACTGGACGGCCGGCACCGTGACAAAGACGGCGAGATCCACAAGAAGCGAGGCGATACGCTAGTCGGTACGTTGCGCAAGGAGTACGGCTCTGACTTCGCGAAGGGGTATCGATCGGACGCGAGGTTAGGCACGGTCCTCAATAAGGAAGGTGCGACGTCGCTGCGCGAGTT
>DATCEJ010000213.1:0-5810 GCA_036510135.1 Roseiarcus sp.
TGTTCGACGATGGCGCGCGAAAGAGCGATGACATTTTTAGCCTTGGTCCGATAGAGCCCGATGGACTTGATCAGGTCGGTAACCCTTTCGACGCCAAGCGCCGCCATTTTCTCAGGGGTGTCGGCGATGGCGAACAGCGCGGGCGTGGCTTTGTTCACGCCCGCGTCGGTCGCCTGCGCCGATAGCACCACCGCCACGAGCAGCGTGAAGGGGTTAAGGTACTTGAGCTCGCCCTTCGGGGTGGGATTCGTGGCCGCCAGGCGTTCAAAGATCGCCTCGGTCCTCGCCGCCCTCGCCCGTCGGGACTCTCGTCGCGCCATGGTGGATTTATAGGCGCGCCCCGGCTGGGGCGCCAAGCGGTTGCGACTAAAGGGCAAGTTGCCATGCGCTGCAGCGACAAGCATTATGCCCGCATGAGGCTAGGGCATTGGCGGCGCGCCGTCGTACGAATTGTGAAATCGGGAGGAAAATGGAATGAAATCACTCAGACAGACATTGATGCTGGCCGGCGCGCTTTGCGCCTCGCTCGTCGCCAGCGCGGCCTCAGCCGCGTCCGACAAGGTCGTCATCGGCGACATCGACGACATGTCGGGGCCTTACGCCGACGTCATTGGCCCTCACGGCGTCGAGGCGATCAAGATGGCGATCGCTGATTTTGGCGGAACCGTGCTTGGCAAGCCGATCGAGGTCCTGACGTTCGATCATCAGAACAAGCCCGCTCTCGCCAGCCAGAAGATTCGCGAATGGGCTGACACCGACGGGCTGACGATGGAGCTCGGCGGCTCCAACACCGGCGTCAGCCTTGCCATCGCGCCGGTGTCCAAGGAGAAGAAGATCCCCTTCATCGCCATAGGGGCGGCGGGCGCCTCGCTGACCGGCAAGGACTGCACGCCCTATATGATCCATTATGGCTACGACACGACGGCGCTCGCCAACGGCACGGCCAAAACTTTGGTCGAACAGGGCGGCAAGAGCTGGTTCTTCCTCACCGCGGATTATGCTTTCGGGACCCAGCTCGAGAATGCGGCCGCCACTGTAGTCAAGGCAAATGGCGGGACCGTCGTCGGCGACGTTCGCGTGCCGCTTGGGACATCGGACTTCTCTTCCTTTCTGCTCCAGGCGCAAGGCTCGGGCGCGAAGGTGCTCGCCCTCGCGAACGCCGGCGCCGACACGTCGAACTCGCTCAAGGCGGCGTCCGAGTTCGGCCTCACCAAGACGATGAGGCCTGCTGCGCTCCTGGTGTTCCTCACCGACGTTCACGCGGTCGGTCTTGATATCGCGCAAGGACTGGTGCTGACCACCGCCTGGTACTGGAATACGAACGACGAGACCCGGGCCTTCGCCAACCGCTTCTTCGAGAAGACGAAGGCCATGCCGACCTTCTCCCAGGCGGCCTACTATTCCGCCACCCTTACCTATCTCAACGCGGTCAAGGCGGTCGGCTCGACCGACCCCGATAAAATCATGGAGCAGCTCCACAAGACGAAGGTCAACGACATGTTCGTCAAGGACGGCGTGATCCGCCCCGACGGCCTGCTCGAGCACGACATGTATATCGTTCAGGTCAAGACACCGGCCGAATCGAAGGGCGAATGGGACTTCTACAAGATCCTCAAGACGATGAAAGGCGACGAGGCGTTCGGCAAGCTCGCCGATTCCACCTGCCCCCTGGTCAAGAAGTAAACGGATTTCGCCAAGAGCGTTGGCGGGCAGCGATGCTCGCCGCGCTCCACGGGCAGGCGAAGCGAGAGAAACGACCGCCGGAAATTAAAAGCTGAGACGACGGATTGACGCGCCCTAAGCAGGCGGCGATTGCTGCTCCAAAGCCTGCGAACGCGACCACCCGTTCCCTCGCTTCCCTGTGGCGCCGGATCTTTTCTCCCTGTTCCACTAGCGCGAGATGCGATCGTTTTGAATTGCCGTCGTCGTCGCGAGAAGGCCGATTGGCGTCGTGAAGCGCCGATCTATCGACGGCTATGGGCCGACGCGGCGATCCAGGGAAAGGACTGCGCCGACGATCGTCGACCTTTGCCATAGCCGTCAAAAGACGGGTCCTCGGACGCCCAATACTTCATTCTGATCGACCAAAATCACCGCGTACTACATGATATTTAAGTATATAAGAGGACGTAACGCGGCCTCCGAACTGACCCGGAAATGGCCCTGTGGGGTTGGCGGTCGCGTGCAGCGAAAAGTGGCGGAGGGACAGAAAAAGACACTCAAATGATTGAAATAATTGCGGCGCGTCCACTTGCGCGCGGGCGCAAAATGGGCTCGGAAACGGCGCTCGTCCCCTTCCCTTGCTGAAGGACAAGCGCGCTAATTTGCGACCAGTTCGCTCAGCGCCACCCGATAGCTCGCCTCGGTCTTGGCGGCGATCTCGTCCACCGTCACGCCCGGCGCGAGTTCGATGAGCGCCATGCCGGCCGGCCCGTGTTTGTCGATCGTAAACACGCCGAGATCGGTGATGACGAGGTCAACGACCTTCGCGCCGGTGAGCGGGAGGGTGCAACGATGCAGGAGCTTCGGCCCGTCCTTGGCTGAGTGCTCCATCACCACGACGATGCGTTTGACCCCGGCGACGAGGTCCATCGCGCCTCCCATGCCCTTCACCATCTTGCCTGGAATCATCCAGTTGGCGAGGTCGCCATTCTCGGCGATCTGCATGGCGCCAAGGATGGCGAGGTCGATGTGGCCTCCGCGGATCATGGCGAACGAATCGGCGCTGGAAAAGAAGCTCGTGGTCGGCAATTGCGTGACGGTCTGCTTGCCGGCGTTGATGAGGTCGGGGTCCTCGTCGCCCTCGAACGGGAACGGCCCCATTCCCAGCATGCCGTTCTCGCTCTGCAGCTGGACGCTCATTCCCTTCGGGATATAGTTCGACACCAGCGTCGGGATGCCGATGCCGAGGTTGACGTAGAAGCCGTCCTTGAGCTCCTTGGCGGCGCGCGCCGCCATTTGATCGCGGGTCCAAGCCATGGGTCTGCCTCCGAAATGTTCAGGCCGCGTCGCGCTTGCGGATCGTTCGCTGCTCGATGCGCTTTAGCTCGTTCGGCACGTGAACGATCCGTTGAACGTAGATGCCGGGTGTGACGATGTGATCGCCGTCGATCTCACCAGGCTCAACGAGACGCTCGACTTGGGCGATCGTTAGACGCCCCGCCGTCGCCATTATCGGATTGAAGTTGCGCGCCGTCTTCCGGTAGACGAGGTTGCCTTCCGTGTCGCCCTTCCAGGCATGAACCAAAGCAATGTCGGCGATGAGGCCCGTTTCCATCACATAGGCCTCGTTGTTGAACTCGCGGATTTCCTTGCCCTCCGCAATCACTGTGCCAACGCCGGTGCGGGTAAAAAATGCAGGGATCCCCGCTCCCCCGGCGCGGATGCGCTCGGCAAGCGTTCCCTGCGGGTTGAATTCGAGTTCGAGTTCGCCTGCGAGATACAACCGTGCGAAAATCTTGTTCTCGCCGACATAGCTCGAAATCATCTTCTTGATCTGGCCGGTTTCAAGCAGAATCCCGAGGCCAATCCCGTCAACGCCGGCGTTGTTGGAAACGAAGGTCAGATTTTTCGCGCCCGATTTACGCACCGCTTCGATCAGCGTCTCTGGCACTCCGCAGAGGCCAAATCCGCCGGTCATCAAGGTCATGCCATCCCTGATCTGGCCGGCGAGCGCATCGTCCGCATCGGCGTAGACTTTTCTCATGGAATGAAGAGTTCCTTTCGGAGAGCAGGCTGCTCCCTAGCCCTCTCACGCCCGCGCCGCAAGACATGCGTCGCAGCGACGAACGCTCGCATGCGGCGCAGCGGCAGAGCCCTTGCCGGACGATCTGCCGCGCCTCATTGGAGTTTTTCGTTGGGGTACACGCCCCACAATTTATCCTGCTCGATATAGCCCTTGAACCCGTCGCCATCGACGAGACACCAGGCACCGTCGCAATTGCGGATGTTGACGATAACTCCCGACTGAAGCGTCGCCGCCAAGTCCGCCGAAGCGGACGCGCGGGCGTAGAGCTTCGAGCTTTCGCCGTTTTTGGGCAGGACCAGCGCTGTCCGCCGCCCGGAAAGCAGCGAATGAAGCACCCAGCCCTCGATGCCTTCTGAATCGCGGACTTTGCGCCAGATTTCAAACTCCGCGGTGATTTCCACCGGAAGTCCGGCCCGCTCATAGACCCATTTTGTCGCGTGCTCCTTGGATGGACCCTCGCGCAGGTTGACGCGGTCGGTTTTCAAACTGGCGAATCGTGGCAGCGGCAGTTTGGTGACCGGCCCGATGGGATCGGCGAGCGCCGCGCGGGGCGCCAGAATCAAGGCGCTGGCCAAGGCGAGCACGTCGCGGCGGGCCAATGCGAGCGCATTCATTGTTCGTTTGTCTCGGTTCATGCCGCCTTCCTTGACGGCGATCCCGCCATCCTTGTCTTTGCCCGTTCTTCTGCTAAGGAGGCCAACCCGGCGGATCGGAGTTCATGGGCGCGCCGGCGAATCCATTTGCGTCGTCTGTCGTTAACGCGGCGTGAACTCAATGAGGGCGCGGAACCGATGATGGCGGCAAAGGCGGCGTCAGCGCCGCGCGAGCGATAAGAGCGGCGCTGATGACCAAGAAAAAACCCCTCGTCGTGGTCACGCGGCAACTGCCCGAACTCGTCGAGACCCGCATGCGCGAGCTGTTCGACGCTCGTCTCAACGTCGAAGACAAGCCGATGTCCCAGGCCGAGATCGTGGAGGCGATGCGCGAGGCCGATGTCCTTGTGCCGACCCTCACCGACCAGATCAACGCCGCCATGATCGCCCAGGCCGGCGACCAGATGAGGCTGATCGCCAATTTTGGCAACGGGGTCGATCATATTGACGTGACCAGCGCGCTCCGCCGCGGGATCACGGTCACCAATACGCCGGGCGTCCTGACCGAGGACACGGCGGACATGACGATGGCCCTGATCCTCTCGACGGCGCGGCGGCTGGTCGAGGGCTCGCGGGTCATTCCCGAAGGGCAATGGACCGGCTGGTCGCCGACCTGGATGCTGGGGCGCCGCATTACCGGCAAGCGTCTCGGCATCGTCGGCATGGGACGGATCGGGCAGGCGTTGGCGCGCCGCGCGCGGGCGTTCGGCATGTCGATCCACTACCACAATCGCCGTCGGGTCGCGGCGCAAGTCGAGGAAGCGCTCGAGGCGACCTATTGGGATTCGCTCGACCAGATGCTGGCGCGAATGGACTTCGTCTCGATCAACTGCCCCCATACGCCCGGCACCTTCCACCTTCTGTCGGGCCGTCGGCTGAAATATCTCCGCCCCGACGCCATTCTCATCAACACCGCGCGTGGCGAGGTGGTCGACGAGAATGCCCTGATCCGGATGCTGGAGGCGGGCGAACTCGCCAATGCCGGTCTCGACGTGTTCGAGCACGCCCCCGCTGTCAACGAGAAGCTGATCCAGCTTGCGAAAATGGGCAAGGTGACGCTCCTGCCGCACATGGGCTCGGCGACGCACGAGGGCCGCGCCGACGTGGGCGAGAAAGTCATTATCAACATTCGCACCTTCGTCGACGGCCACCGGCCGCCCGACCGGGTGCTGCCGAGCATGCTGTGAGCGCGAGCCGGAGGCGGCCTGACGCTTGAGGTTGGGAGGCGTTGGGAGCGCTCGGCGGTTTTGGCCCCGAATCCGTCATTTCAAAGGGGTTAGGCGCCGAAAACTGTCACTCTGTCATTTTTGAATTCCCCACTTCGTCCCCTCGAAGGCGTCTCCCGACTAGGGCGGGAAGGGCGGCCATTCTGTCCCACCAAGGCCGAAGGCTTAGCCAAATCCGACCTC
>DATCEJ010000214.1:0-4541 GCA_036510135.1 Roseiarcus sp.
CTTCGTGCGCAATGTGATGATCGCGATTGGGAACTCGAACGACCCCACGCTCGCAGAGGCCGCCGCGGAGCGATTGGACGACGAAAGCCCCCTTGTCCGCGGAGCAGCCGTCTGGGCGCTGTCGCGGTTGATCTCTCGGGAGGAATTCTCATCCTTCGCGGCAGAGCGCTCGCGAAGGGAGACTGACGGGGCAATTATCGAGGAGTGGCGCGACGCTCTGGCCGCGCCGCTCTGACGGTAATCGTTTCCGTCGCCGCCTCAGTGCGCGGGCGCAGCTTCCACTTGCTGCTTAAGCCGCTCGATCTCGTCCTTGAGGTGAAGTTTCTTTCGCTTGAGTTCGTGAACCTTGGCGTCGTCTGCCGCTGGATGGTTGGTTTCGGCCAGGATCGCTTCTTCAATGGTCTGGTGACGACGCACCAGTTCGCTGAGATGCGAATCAATCGACATGGGACAGCTCCCTCATGTTCTTAACGCCGAAATTGTGACATATCCTGCGGGGCGCGCAAGCGGCAAAATCGTGACGAATTGTGGATTGCCCCACCATTTTGGGGGATGATTGGGGACTTCACGCATTTGCAACTGAATATCATATGCAGAAAGTTAAAAGTGGGCGAGAGCATGACGCCAGAGCGAAGCGCACGCATCTGTGCGCATGACCGGGCGCCTGCGCACCGACGGCGTTGAGGCCTCGGAACGGCTGGCGTAGAGTGGCGCAAGAATGGACGAGAAGGGGCCTACGCCAGAGGACCATGCGGCGCTGGTCGCCCAGATCGAGCGGCTGCGCGAGGAGCACCGCGACCTCGACACGGCGATCGAGGCCCTGCGAAACGCCGGCCAGCCGGACCAATTGCAATTGCAGCGGCTGAAGAAGCGAAAACTCCTGCTGCGCGACAAGGTGGCGCAGCTCGAGGATCAGCTTACCCCGGATATTATCGCGTGAACGGCGCAGAGGCCGTGAAGCGCTCTTTGACCGATTCTCGCCATTGCGCCGCAACCGTTCGGCGCTAGTACGAGACGGTCGGTGACGACCCTTATGGAGAAGCGGGTCGGAATGCCGGCCGTGTCGGCTCCCTAACAAAAAGGCCGCCCGGAGGCGGCCTTTGTCCTCGTCCTGCCTATGTCTTTCTTTAGGCCGCGAGGCGGGCTTTGACGGTCTTGCGATAGCCGAGAAGGCCGATCCCGGCGAATCCCGCGAGCATCATGGCCCAAGTGCCAGGCTCTGGGACCCCGCTGGGCGGGCTTTGGGGCGCGAACTCCAAAGCTTCGATTTCGCCGCCCACGTTGACCGTGCCGAGCGCGTTGGTCACGATGGCGAACGGGTCAGCAAACCCGCCAAGCGGAAACACGGGGCCAACAGGAATGGCCGAACTGAAGCCCGAGGTCCCCTCGCCTGTTCCGGTCATACCCGGCACGGGATTGCTGATCAGCGGCTGGTTGAAGATGTGGTTGGTCTGCGGGATGTTCGCCCCGCTGGTGTCTGTCCACTGGCTGTAGTCGGCAATGAAGTTGATCGGGATGGCGGCGGGAAGGCCGACCGCGCTGAACGACCAGTTCTCGTTGGGCTGCGACAGCGCGACGCCGCCGACAGTCTGAGTCTGGAACACCACCCATTGCGCGCCGGTCGTGGCAAAGTCAGCCGCGTTTACCACAGTGAGGGTCAACGCGACGTCGCCGCCATCGATCAACTGCGTACCGGGGGTGAAGGTTACGGCGTTGTTCGACGTACCCGGCGAATTTTGGATGTTGAAGCTATACGACCCGCCAGCCGTGAACAGCTGCGCATGAGCGGGCGCCGCCAGTCCAAGCAGCATGGCTGTCGTGAC
The DNA here is from genome assembly GCA_036510135.1 of Roseiarcus sp. Taxonomy (GTDB): domain Bacteria; phylum Pseudomonadota; class Alphaproteobacteria; order Rhizobiales; family Beijerinckiaceae; genus Roseiarcus. Next base: position 1,824 of record DATCEJ010000214.1, read on the forward strand.
GATGAGTTTTATTTGCATGACGTTGTTCCCCTATTGCGCTAACGCAGGTGAATTCCGCACCATCAGGGTTGTAGAATTCGTGGCGCGCCGAAGTCAATTGGCCCAAAGGTCTTAGGACCAGCGACAATTCCGCCATTTCAATCAAAAGCCGTTGATCGCCGGACGGCGAATAGCGCAAGCCGCTCCGGAGCCGTTCATGATCCGTTCGAGCCGTTTTTTATCGAAGGCGCACGAGAAGCGCGGTTAGGGCTGCGCAGCGGATGGTCGGCTGATCGACTCTCACCCGCCCCTCGGTTCGCGCGCCAGCACGCGCTTCTCCACCTCCTCGTCGGTCAGCCGCGCTTCATAGACCGAACGCCACTCGATCAGCCGCGCGGTCAGGGTGGCGATGACGATCGCGGTCAGCATCGGCAGGGCGAAGGCGCGCGCCTGGCCGGTCAATTCCATCATCAGCACCAGCGACGAGATCGGGCCCTGGGTGGACGCCGCCAGCATAGCGCCCGCGCCGAGAAGCGCGTAAAGGCCGATATCGCCTCCCGGATGAACCCAGAGCCAGAGTTGGCCCAACGCGGCGCCGGCGAGCGCGCCGGCGGCGAGCGATGGCGTGAACAGACCTCCGGGCGCGCCGCTTGCGACCGAGGCGATCGACGCCATCGGCCGAATCAACACCAGCGCCATCAAGGCGATCGGCTCGAGCGGATGCAGGAACAGGAGTTGGGCGACGCCCTGTCCGTTGCCGAGAAGCTCGGGGAAGACAATCGAGATAAGGCCAATGACGGCAAGGACAAGCGGCGGCGCGATGAACCGGCGCCAGTCCGAGGGGCGAACGCGATAGGCCCAGGCGATCGCGCGGACGAACACGACCGACCACAGACCGATGAATGGCGAGGCGATGACCGTCCAGAGGTACACGCCGGGCGAGATCGGGTAGAGCGGAACATTATAGAGCGGCGCGTTGGGAACGATGAAACTCGCCGTCGTCGTGGCGATCAGCGCCGCCGCGAGCGCGGGAACGACCAGCCGCAAAGCCAACGCCCCGCGCAGCACCTCGAGCGCAAACAGGGCGCCCCCGAGCGGCACGCTGTAGACCGCGGCCATGCCGGCGCCAGCGCCGATCGCGACCACCAGGCGACGCTGTTCGTCGGACAGCTTCTGAAGGCTCGAGAACAGGTTGCCGAACACCACCCCGAACTGCTTCGGGGCGCCTTCGCGGCCGAGCGGAACGCCCATGGCGACGATCACGATCGACAGCACCGCGGTGCTGAGCGTTCTCCATGCTGGCATGCGGCCGTCTTGAAACCAGATGGCCGCCATGACGTCGATGCTGTTGCCGCTCGTGAGCCGGGTCAACAGCCATTGGCTCGCGCTGGTCGCCAGGCCGGCGGCGAGCAACAAACCGACGTGGCGCCCGGGGCTGGCCTGTCGCGCCGCCTGGAGCAGCGCCGAAGGGTCAGCCGTGCCCCAGGCGAGCTCCTGAGCCACGTCGAACAAGACCGTCAGAACGGCCGCGCCAAGGCCAGCGCAGACTCCTGTCAAAACGATAGCGATCCAGAAGCGAATGCCGCCAGGGTCGCGCAAGGTCGCGGGAACTTTCGCGCCGGCCGCAGGCTGACCCGCGTCCGTGGTGGCGGTCTCCAATCCCGTTTCCAAAGCCGCCTCCGCGCGAGCGCGCCTATCGGCAAGCACGCCTGAAACGCCTAGCGCGCGCCGTGGACGTCGCAAAGGCCCTTCCCGTCAACTTGCGCCCCTTGGGGCCTTCCTTTAAGCGCAAGTCCCATGAATCGCGTCGACTCAGGGACCGGCGAGGCCTCATGAGCGGGGCGTCAAAGCCTGTCGCCATCATCATGGGCAGCCAGTCCGATTGGGCGGTCATGCGCCGCGCCGCCGAGACGCTGGAGGCGCTCGGCGTCGGCTACGACGCCCGAATCGTCTCCGCTCATCGCACTCCCGAGCGGCTGGTGGCCTTTGCCAAGGGCGCCAAGGCCGCGGGCTTCAAGGTCGTCATTGCAGGCGCGGGCGGCGCCGCGCACCTCCCGGGCATGACGGCCGCCATGACCATTCTTCCGGTGTTCGGCGTGCCGGCGCCATCGAAGGCGCTGTCGGGCCAGGACAGCCTCTTGTCCATCGTCCAGATGCCGGCGGGCGTTCCCGTCGGTACGCTCGCGATCGGCGAGGCCGGCGCCGTCAACGCCGCGCTGCTTGCCTGCGCCGTCTTGGCGCTGAGCGATGAGGCGCTTTCGACACGTCTCGAGGCCTGGCGGGCGCAGCGCACCGCGGAAGTCGACGAGCGTCCTCGAGATGACAGCCAAAAATCCGAGACCGCCGGGCGATGATTCTAAGCCCCGGCGCGACCATCGGCATTCTTGGCGCTGGCCAGCTCGGACGCATGCTCGCCATTGCAGCGCTCAAGGTTGGGCTTCGCACTCACATTTTCGCTCCCGAGGCCGAGGCCCCAGCCTATGATTCGGCGGCGGCGCGCACCATCGCCCCCTTCGAAGATGAGGCGGCGCTCGCACGCTTTGCTCAAGGTGTCGACGTCGTCACCTTCGAGTGGGAGAACGTGCCCACGTCGACGGTCGAATTTCTCGCTGAGCGCCTGCCAGTCCGTCCGGGCGCCCGAGCTCTGGCGCTGACGCAGGACCGGCTGACGGAAAAGACGTTCCTGCGCGACCTCGGCCACAAGGTCGCGCCCTTTGTGAATGTCGAGGATGGGGGCGC
>DATCEJ010000215.1:0-2847 GCA_036510135.1 Roseiarcus sp.
CGCCCCCGGTGCTGCGAAACGCAAACGTGCTGATAGTTCACGACGCAGGGGTGAGGGATGACTTGTTCGCTTTGCGGGGACAGTAGGGCGCTATCGCCGGAACCAAACACGCGAACCTTTGATATCGATTGCCCGAACTGCGGCAAATACAGACTTACGTTTCAGGCTTTTCTAGCGCTGCAAGCGGACCCTAGACCACGCTTCAAATTGGCGTCGTGGACATATGAGCGCAATCTTGCGGGGCTTGCTCCGTTGATCGACAATGCCGCCGTCGATTCAATTGGAAGCTACGAACCACCCGACACGGAACGTCGACTCAATCTCTATCTCGGCCGAGCGATATCGATCTTGAACGGCAAACTAACGGGTCAGATCGAAATCGCCGACCGACGATTGTTGGTCGCCAGTTGGTCACAGGGCACTGACGACGCAATTGCGATCGCCCAATATTTGACTGTGAAGGGCGCACTAATCGATGATTTACATCCTACGCTGCGGCGGATCGGAGTTCAGGCGCACCTCATCTATGAAGAGGCGCGTGAACGTCGCGCCGCGACCGCTCAGGCGTTCGTCGCGATGTGGTTTGACGCTTCTACACGAGAGTTGTTCGAACACGGAATATCGAAGGCGATTGAAGGAGCGGGATATGATCCCGTGAGAGTCGATCGCGTAGAGCATGATCAGAAAATCGACGACAGGATTATCGCTGAAATCAGACGATCAGCGTTCGTGGTTGCTGATTTTACTGGTCATCGTGGAGGCGTGTATTACGAGGTCGGTTTTGCTCATGGCTTGGGCAAGAGGGTGATTTTCACGTGCAAGCGGGATGCTATTGATCAGCTTCACTTTGACGTCCGACAGTACAACGCAATTTTATGGGACGCCCCTGCGGACGTGGTCGGTCCTTTGCGAAACCGCTTACTTGCTCTGTTTGGCTCTGGGCCAAAGGGGTCGGATGGTCCGATCTAATTCCACTGTGTCGGTTCTAGAGACGTTAGTCGCTGAACGCGGGATCGCGGGGATCTGACACGAATTCCCCTTAATCGAGTCGCCGACCCGCCGCGCGTCCACCTTCTCCCGCAAGGCGAGAAGGGTCAGACCTCCCGGCGCCGGGGGACTCTGGACGGCGCGCGGGGGCGATCGGGCGCGCGACGTTCGCCTTTGGCGATCGGCGACGGCTTCCTCGCAAGACATGATAGGCTCGCCATGGTTCTCATCGTGAGCAGCGCGCGGCGCCAACATTGCACGCTCAGCGCCGACCGGACCGGGCCGCCGCCGCGGCGCGCCGCAATGAAGGGATGAGCGCCTTGGCCAAGATTCCTCCCGGGGTGGGTCCGAAACATCCGCAAGTCGTCATCCTCGTGGGCGCAACGGGCGACCTGTCGCAGCGCAAGCTGCTGCCGGGCCTGTTCCATCTGTGCAGCGTGGGCTTCATACCCGCCTGCCGGATCATCGGCGTCTCGCTCGACGCCATCGACGTCGATGGCTTTCGCGCCGTCGCGCGCGGCGCGCTTGATAAATTCTCCGGCCGAAAGATCAATGATGCCGACTGGGCCGCCTTCGCCGCGATGTTGGACTATGTGCCGATGGCGGCCGGTCCCGAGGCTCTCAGGGCGGCGGCGGAGAAGGCGGAGCGGGATTTGGGCGGCGAGAGCCGCCGCGTGCATTATCTCAGCGTGCCGCCCGCCGCGGCCCTGTCGGCGGTGCGGCTGCTCGCGGAAGCCGGTCTCGTCGAACGCTCGCGCGTCATCATGGAAAAGCCGTTCGGCACCGATCTGGCGAGCGCGAAATCGCTGAACGCCAAGCTGCACGAGGTGTTCGCCGAAGACCAGATTTTCCGCATCGACCATTTCCTGGGCAAGGAGCCGGCGCAGAACATCCTGGCGTTCCGCTTCGCCAACGGCCTGTTCGAGCCGATCTGGAACCGCAACTTCATCGATCACGTGCAGATCGACGTGCCGGAGACGCTGGGCTTGGGCAGGCGCACCGCGTTCTACGAGGCGACCGGCGCCTATCGCGACATGGTGGTGACGCACCTGTTCCAGATTCTCGCCTTCATGGCGATGGAGCCGCCGACCGCCTTGCTGCCCGCGCCGATCAGCGAGGAGAAGAACAAGGTCTTCCGCTCCATGTTGCCGATCGACCCGAAGGATGTCGTGCGCGGGCAATACGCCGGTTACCGGGCCGAGGAAGGCGTCGACCCGGAGTCGGACACCGAAACCTTCATCGCGCTCAAATGTTCGATCGACAACTGGCGCTGGGCCGGCGTGCCGTTCTTCCTGCGCACCGGCAAGAAGATGGCCGAGGGGCAGCGGATCATTTCCATCGCCTTCCGCGAGGCGCCCAAGAGCATGTTTCCCGCGGGGTCGGGCGTGGGCGCGCAAGGCCCGGATCATTTGACGTTCGACCTGGCGGACGCCTCAAAAGTGTCGCTGTCCTTTTACGGCAAACGCCCTGGCCCCGGTATGCGGCTGGACAAGCTGAGCATGCAGTTCGCGCTGAACGAGACGGGTATGATCGGCGAGGTGCTCGAGGCCTATGAGCGCCTGATCCTCGACGCGATGCGCGGCGACCACACGCTGTTTACGACCGCCGAGGGCATCGAGCGGCTGTGGGAAGTGTCGATCCCCCTATTGGAGGCGCCGCCGCCGGTTCGCCTCTACGACCCCGACTCGTGGGGGCCGAAATCGGTTCATCAGCTCGTCGCCCCGCATGCCTGGCGGCTGCCGTTCGAGAGAGCCTGGCGAAACCCCAACGCCTCGGGCGCCTGAACGGGATAACGGGCGTCGCGCGGGCTCACGCCGTCGCTGTCGTCGACCAGCGCCGCGCGCTCCTCAATTCTTCACG
>DATCEJ010000216.1:0-3323 GCA_036510135.1 Roseiarcus sp.
TGTCGACCAAGCTCGAATTGCTTGGCAATCTCGTGAACAAGGTCGATGTCCTCATCATCGGCGGTGGCATGGCCAACACCTTCCTGTTCGCCGAGGGCAAGGGCGTTGGAAAGTCATTGTGCGAGAAGGATCTCGCCGACACCGCGCGCTCGATCGTCGCAGCGGCCGAGAAAGCCAAGTGCCGCATCCTGCTGCCGGTCGACGCGACCGTCGCCAAGGAATTTAAGGCGCACGCGCCGGCGCGCGTGGTCGGCGTCGATCATGTTTCCGACGACGAGATGATCCTCGACATCGGCCCGAAGTCGATCGCCGCGGTCGAGAAGACCTTAAGCGAGATCAAGACGCTGGTCTGGAACGGCCCGTTCGGCGCGTTCGAGACCCCGCCCTTCGACAAAGCCACGATGGCGATCGCGAAAACCGCGGCGCGTTTGACCAAGGAAGGCAAGCTGACCTCAGTGGCCGGCGGCGGCGACACCGTCGCCGCGCTCAACGAGGCCAGGGTCGCCGACGACATGACCTACGTGTCGACCGCGGGCGGCGCGTTCCTGGAATGGATGGAAGGCAAGGCGCTGCCGGGCGTCGAGGCGCTGAGGGCGAAGTAGCGACGCCCGCCTGGCCGCCGGTCTTGTCATAGCCGCGGAAAGCGGGCATCCGGCAGGTTCCGCTCAGACCGTGGATTCCTGGGTTACGGGGGCATAACCGCTGTGGCGCGCTCCGCGCTTCTGCCGACCCCACGTCGTCATCGCGAGGAGCCGTAGGGCGTCGAAAGACGCCCGTCTTTGCGACGGGCTATGGCGACGTGGCGATCCAGGGTTCGCGGCGCGCTCTACGTTCCCCTGGATCGCTTCGCTTACGCTCGCGATGACGACGCCTTTTCAGGCCGCCCTCACATGTGTATAATCCGCCAGATTATACACATGCCTGCAAAAGCTCCGATATGCGCACGAACATCGAAATCGACGACAAGCTGATGGCTCAGGCGCTCAAGCTCACCGGCTTGCCGACCAAGCGAGCGGTGGTGGAAGAGGGCCTGCGGCTGATGGTTCGGCTTCGCAAGCAAGCCCGGGCGCTGAAGTCGCTCAAGGGCTTGGGTTGGGACGGCGACCTCGACGAGATGCGCCAGAACCCATCGTCGCGCCCGTCGTGATCCTGGTCGACAGCTCGGTCTGGATCGCGCACCTTCGGGGGTCTTTGACGCCCGCGACCGCGAAACTCGAAGCCGCGGTGACGACCGCACCGATCCTTGTTGGCGACCTCATTCTGCTTGAAGTTCTTCAAGGCGCCCGCGATGAGCTTCACGCGGCGCGCATCGAACGCGGCTTGCGCCGCTTCGAAATCGTGCCTCTCCTCGACGCAGACCTCGCCACGCGCGCCGCGCGGAATACTCGCAGGCTGAGAGCGATGGGCATAACGATCCGTAAGACGAACGACATCATTATCGGCACGTTTTGCATCGAACGCGGCTGCTCACTGCTGCACGACGACGGCGATTTTGTCGCCATGGAAGAGCATCTTGGCCTTGTGGCCGCGTGAAGCCGGACCGAGCGCGAAGCCGTTCGAATCCATCTTCCGATGGCGTCACCGCAGCCGGATCGCGAGGCTCTGGGTCGCGCGGCCGATCATTCCTTTTTCGTCATAGAGAGCGGACTCGGCCAGCGCGCAGCCGTTGTCGCCGAACAGGCTGCGGGCCTCGAGGCAAACCCATTCACCCTCCGGTCGGCGGAAGAGGTTGATGGTGAGGTCGCAATTGATGAACACATATTTTGTGAAGTCCAAGGCGGCGCTCACTCCGTTACCCGAATCTCCGGCGACGGCCACGCGCTGATAGGGGCTGGGATGCTCGCCCTCGATGAGCGGATGGTTCATGCGAAACCAGGCGGCGCAGGGTCCATTGAAGAAGCGCCCCGCGGCAAGCCGATTTTCGACCAGCTGGCCGTAGCCGGTCCTCAGCTCCGCCATGGGCATCTTGACGACCGGGCATTGGTCGGGCGGCTTCGGCGCGGCCGGCGGCGGATGGCCCGGCGTACCGTTCGGAATGGGCGAATCCACCTCGCGCTGCATGAGCGCCGTGAAACGCGCGACGTCCTTGTCCTCTGCCGTCAAGCGACCCGAAAAGTGCCCGGCATTGCGGCCGACGTAGTCGGGCGCGACCTCGACGATGCACTCGCCGATCGGCGCGGGCCTCAAGAGGTTGACAGTGAGCCGCCCGAGATGGGTCAATCCGTCTTTGGCGCCGACGCGTTCGATCGCGCGACAGATCAGCGCCGAGGGCGGCCCGGCATGCTGATGGTCGGGATGCCAGGGGCCGCGGGTGAGCATAGTCGCGCGAAACATTCCGTCGCCCAGATCTATATATGCCGCATCCAAGGACGGGTCCCTCAAATCCATCCGCCGAACTATCTTGGTGGCGCGACATGGCGAACAGCCAAAGTACAGTCCTTAGTTGGCAGCACGAACTGGGCGACTCGAGGTTCCGCGAAGCTGCTAAGCAGCTGCGATTTCCGCTTCGAGTTCGTCTCGCTCCAGTCGACCGTGGTTGACGAGCAGGGTGCGGATGGTGAGGGGCGAGACGTTAAAGTGCTCCGCGACGTCAGCCTGAGCTTCCACTGAGTAGTCGCCTCCCAGTATCTCATCTATCGTTTCAAAGGGACTTAGAAATTCCGCAGCGAAGGAACGTTGCATTTGTTGGCGATATGTATAGGCGCGCGTGGCGGCGCGGAGTCGATCGGAGCCGCGCGCGACCAAGCGGTCGGCAAGCAATCGGGCGACCTCGAAACGACGGCCAGTCTCCCAGCGAGAACGCAGAACGACCCGACCCTGGAACGGTGAACGATCAAGAGAAAACGAAAGCGCCGCAGCTGTTGAGCTTCTTGCAATGATGCGATGATGAACGCCGGTCATCCGCGCAAGGGTTTCGTTGTCAACTGACACCGCTGACAATCGCTGCTGAGACCGCAAGCGACGGGCTGCCTCCGAGCCGATCCACCAAGCCGGTTTGTCGGATCTTACTCGCAAATCTGGGCTGTCATGAAGTTGAACTGCGTCGCGAGGTACAAAGTCCTCTCCTAGGGTCTCGGCAATCTGCTCGACATCCCTTGAAGTCATTGGCTTGCCGCCCTGCGCGCCTTCGGCGGCAAGTTCTTCGACCGCGCCTTCACCTAGCGTGTTGGCGTCGGCAGCTAAGCTTTCAATGATCGCCTGATTGCTGTCGTCAACATCCCTTCCCAGCAACGCTTCTAATCTGCGGCGCTTAGCGAGATGTGGGTCAGATCGTTCGATCAACACATCCCGCCAAAGGGAATCAAGATTCGTAGTCTCTGGTA
>DATCEJ010000217.1:0-15570 GCA_036510135.1 Roseiarcus sp.
CGAGCCCGTTCGGCTGGGCGGCGGGGCGACGCACGCCTGGTGCCAGATCTATCTGCCGGGCGCCGGCTGGGTCGAATTCGACCCCACCAATGGGCTGGTCGGCAGCAAGGATCTCATCCGCGTCGCGGTCGCCCGCAATCCGGCGCAGGCGGCCCCTCTGACAGGCGCGTTTTTCGGCGCTGCTAGCGACGAGTTGGGTATGGAGGTCACCGTCCAGGTGACCCAGCCGAAGCAGCTCGAGCCGAGCCTCGCCGTGGGTCTAGGGGTCTAGGGACGGTTCGTTCGCAGAGGTCAAACGAAACAGAAATACCATCGTTGTGAGCGCTTCACGTTCGAGGTGACTCGACCCAAGCAGGTCGAACCCGTCGATCTCGCGGGGGTTTAGGAGCCAGTCACCCTCCAATCGGACTGCCCGTTTCGATCCGAGCGGGACGCTGAGCATCGGTTCGTGCTCATCGACATGGGACAAGGCTGACCCATGGGGAGGCGGGCGCCGCCTTCGACAGGCCCTCAGGCCGTCTTGTGCCCCTGCAGGTTCGGCAGAAACATCGCGAGAAAGCCGATCGCGGGGAGGAATGAGCACAGCAGGAACACGAATCTGATGCCCTGCCAGTCCGCGAGCGCGCCGAGCGCCGCCGCTCCGACGCCGCCAATGCCGAAGGCAAAGCCGAAGAAGAGGCCCGAGACCATGCCGACGCGGCCGGGCATCAGCTCTTGCCCGTAAACGACGATCGCGGGGAACGCGGAAGCGATCACAAAACCGATCACGACGCTGAGCGCGGCGGTCGCCATGAGGCCGACATGCGGCAAGAGGAGCGTGAATGGGACCACGCCCAGGATTGAAACCCAGATCACGAGCTTGCGCCCCAACCTGTCCCCGATCGGTCCGCCGGCGACAGTTCCGGCCGCGACAGCTGCGAAGAACACGAACTGATAGATTTGCGCGTCCTTCGTCGAAAGGCCGAACTTATCCATCAGGTAAAAGGTGTAGTAGCTCGTGAAGCTCGCCAGATAGATGAACTTCGAGAACATGAGCGCTATCAGGATCGACATCGCCTTTGACACGTGCCCAGGCGACAGCGTGGGGTGGCGGGGCGGCGCTGCATTCGATTGACGCTTCGCGTGCCCATGTCTCTGATACCAATGGCCGAGCCCCGTCAGGATGATGATGCCAGCCAGAGTGGCGATCGCGAACCAGGCAAGCCCGGTCTGCCCGCGCGGCAGCACGATGAACGCCGCGGCCAGAGGGCCGAGCGCCGAGCCGAAGTTGCCGCCGACCTGAAACAAAGACTGAGCGAGGCCATGCGAGCCGCCGGAAGCCAGTCGAGCGATGCGCGAGGATTCAGGATGGAAGATCGAGGATCCGAGCCCGAGCAGCATCGAGCCGGCAAGCAGCATGCCATAGCTCGGCGCGAAAGCGATGGTGAGCAACCCGGCCATCGACGAAGCCATGCCGAACGGAAGCGAATACGGCATCGGCCGGTGATCGGTGTAGAGACCGATGAACGGCTGAAGCAGCGATGCTGTCACCTGATAAACGAAAGTCAGAAATCCAACTTGCGCGAAGCTGAGATCAAGGGCGCCGCGAAGGATCGGGTACACGGCGGGTAACAGCGCCTGCGTCATGTCGTTCAGCAAGTGACAGAGGCTCACAGCCCAGAGAACGGGAAAGACCGTCTTGCTGCTGCTCTGGCGGAGGGCGATGGTTTCAGTCGCTTGGGTCGACACGTTGTCCTCTGACCAAACTTTTGTGGTTTGACCTGGCGCGAAGATAAGGCGCAATAAGCTGCCCGCCACCGATGGCGGGCCTATTTCTTATCTGAGTGGGCCAGTGGCGCGGGAAATCCACATCGACAGCGTCGATCGCGTTCCACGCCCTATCGTGGCGATTGGCAACGCCTATCGGGACGGCTATCGGGTCAAGCCCCACCACCATCGGCGCGGTCAGCTGATTTCGGGCGCGACGGGCGTGATCGTGCTTTCGACGGCGGAGGGGACGTGGGTGATGCCCCCGCAACGGGGCATGTGGATTCCGCCCGGGACAGAACATCGCGTGCTGATGATCGGCGCCGTCAGCGTGCAAAGCCTCTATATCGAACCGCACACGATTCCTGGCCTGCCCAGTCATTGCCAGGTTGTCGGCATTTCCCCCTTCATGCGGGGCCTCGTCACGGAGGCCCTGAGCCTGCCGCTCGAATACGAGCTGAAAGGGCGTGCAGGGGCGCTGATGCAGCTCATCCAATATGAGATGCAGCAATTGCCCGTATTGCCGCTCTCACTGCGTTTTCCTGCGCACGGGCCTTTGTCGGCGCTCTGCCGTCAGTTCGTTCAGACGCCCAACATTCATGAGACGATCGACGAATGGGCCGATGCGGTTGGCGTGAGCCGCCGATCCTTTACGCGGCTGTTCCGGCGTGAGACGGGCATGAGCTTCGTGGCTTGGCGACAGCAGGCTTGCCTGCTTTGCGCGATGCCCCGGCTCGCGGCCGGCGAAGCCGTCACGACAGTTGCGATCGACCTCGGCTATGAAAATCCGGCCGCCTTCACGCTGATGTTCCGGCGCGCCTTTGGAAGCCCGCCTTTTGCCTATCTTGGCTTGCGCAATCGACCAGCGCATGCGCTCAAGCCGCTGCCGCCTTGATCGCGACGATAAAGAGCCGCGGGTAGGCGAATAAAGTCCGCCCGTCAGACTGGACTGGATAGGCTTCCTTGAGGCCGGTGCGGTAGCGGGCGAGAAACTCGCAGCGCTCGTCGTCGCCGAGCCGCTCCAGGAACGGCTGCAGGGCTGAGCCGGCGAACCAATCGGCGATGCTGTGCGGGCCGTCGAGCGGATGAACATAGGTCGTCATCCAGACCTCGACCTGCGAAGCGGTGGGCCTCAGCCAATCGTAATAGTCTTCGTAGCCGGCGATGAGGGGCTGGGTCTTGGCGATCGGCACCAGGCGCGACGACCAGGGTCCATCGGCGGCGACCATCCGCATCAGCGCATGCGAGGATTCGTTGGCTGTGTTCGGCATCTGCGCCGCCAGCGCCCCACCGGGCGCCAAGTACGACATCAGGCGCGGAAACAGCCGCTCGTGTTCGGGCAGGAATTGCATCGCCGCATTGGCGAAGATGACATCCGGCTGATCCTCAGGCGCCCAATTCGCGATGTCCTGCTTGATAAATTCCGCTTGCGGGGCGCGCACCCGCGCATGCGCGAGCATGGCGTCCGAGGTGTCGAGGCCGATGACTTTTGCGTCCGCGAAGCGATTGAGCAGCAATTCTGCGCTGTTGCCGGGACCGCAACCGAGATCATAGACGAGGCTCGCGGAGGAAAGCGGAATGCGCGACAGCAAGTCGCGCGCCGCGCGCATCCGCTCGGCCTCGAACTTCGAGTAGAGAGTTGGGTTCCAGTCGGTCGTCAGCATGGGTCTTCGAAGCGCCCCGAGTCGGCGCCCTCATGGCGCAGATTGAAGGCTGAAGTCGGGCGCTCTAGTTGAGCGGCACGAAGTGGTTGATGACAACGAGCAGCGCGAGCAATGCCAGCCCGGTCCCCAGGCTCCAGCCGATCAGCTTCTTCTCGATCGGCAGCAGCGGTTCGGCGGCGCTCGTCGCTTCGCGCAAATTGGGTTTGGGCATCGGAAATTTCCTCGATCAGGACGCGAGCGGCGGTTTGACGCCGGCGAAGAAGAGCCACGAGATGACAAATCCGACCCAGACGACGAAGCCGAACAGCGACACCAGATAGACCGCGGCCAGTTTGCCGAAGCCCTCCTGCCAGAGCTGTCGGAAATTCGACATGACCCCGATCGAAAAGAAGGTCAGGACGAAGAAGATCACGCGCAGCACATTGGCTTCGCCGATCGCAGCGGTGAGCCGGCCGGATGAGCCCGCTGTCGTCCAGAGCGCGAGCGCCAGAGTGGTGAGGAAGGTCGCGACGAAGCCGAGGATGAACTTCGGGAATCGCTCCCAGATTTCGCCGAGCTGCGCCTTCTGAGCTCCCACTTTGGGGTTGATGTGATTGGTCCAGATGTAGGCGAGGATGAAAGCCCAGACGCCGATGAAGACGTCGATGAACACCTTGACGGTCGCCGTCACCGTCAGCATCCAGCCTGGCTGATAGACGATTCCCTCGGCGGCGGCTTTGGCCTGAATGAGCGATTGCGTGATGCCGCCAGCCGCCAACGCCGCGCCGTCGGTTTTCACCGCAAGCCCCATCCATGCCGCAGCGACCAGCGGCTCATGGGACATGAACGTTTGCGCAATGAACGGCAGGATCAAGACTTCGATCACCGCGAAAACGACCACCAGCGAGGACACGAGGATCGGGATCTGGGGGCGGGCGCGGATCGCGCCCCCGGTTGCGATCGCCGCCGCCACGCCGCAGATCGAAACGCCTGACGCAAGCGGCGCCGCCCATTCGCGGCTGAAGCCGAATCCCTTGCGCGCGATCAGATAGACGATCGGCCAATAGATCAGATAGGCCTCGATGATCGCGGCCACGCCGCGCAGCATCAGGGACGACGCCAGGGTGAGCTTGCTCGCCATGGTGACCGCGATGAAAGCGCCGAGGATGACAATCGAGATCTTGATATAAAGCTCAGGGCGGACCGCGCTCTTGAGCCGCTCGGCGAAAGCCGGGAAGGCATTGGCGATCACGAGGCCAGCGAGAAGCGCGACGATGTAGCCGCCCTCGTTCGTGAGCTTGAGCGACCACGATACGCCGAACTTGGCCTGATCGGCGGGCGCGACCGCGGCGAGATACGCCCAAGAGCCGACGAACCAGCTCGCATAGGCGATCGCAAACACGGCCGTGAAAGCGAGCGCGAACCGCCTGACATCGTCACCGAGCAGATAGGCGCCGGCCGACAGAACGGCGGTCAGGACAAGGTAGGTGACGAGGAGGGCGCCGGCGCCGCCGAGGCTCGCATAAGCTTTCGAGACGGGCGCAAGCGCGGTTGAGGGATCGGTCCAGACCGACGTCGTCACCAGCCAACCGAGCGCATCAGCCCCCGCCAATGAGCCCAGGGCCAGCAGGAAAACGAGGATGCCCAGTCCGACGGCGACCAGATCTTCACTGAACCGAGGCGGAGCGCCGTCTGGATGGGGAGTGTCGCCTCGGACATTGCGGAGCCCTTCTGACCCAATACCGGGATAGCCGGTTATTAGTCTACTCATTCTATAGACTTTTGGGCAAAGATCAATTGGACCAACGAGGCAAATACGGAACTTTCTTTATATATCAAATCATTCACGTATTATTATCGCGATGAGCAGCGATCGGCCTCCGCGCGCTCGCTGCGATCCGCCCCGGGCCACGAAGCGAGACATCGTTGCCAAGGATCTAACTATGTCGCGGATTCTTCTCTCACTCTACTTTACCATCTTCCTCAATCAATTGGATAATCTCTTTCCTTACACTCCAAACGGAACAAAGCGATCTACCCTTGGTTGATCGGGCGGCAGCTTCTCATGGTTTAGTTGAGGAGATCAGTGATGACATCTGGACGGACGTTGATCGGCCGGTCCCTGCGGTTTTTGAGCCGCCCGCCTTCCGAGGGCGCGGGGGTGGTTGCCTGCGCAGCAGCGATGCCCCTCGCGGTGCTGGCTCTCGCTGTAACTGCTGACTACGCCAAAGTGTCCCACTTCAGGGGTCGGGTTCAACAAGCGACGGACGCGGCCTCGGTCGCCGCCGCCGAGGCTGTCGCGCGGCAGCCGGACTTCGCCATCGACAACAACGTCCTCGCCGGTCAAGTCGCCAATATTGTCTTCCTGGGTCACGCTCCGCGCGGAGCGGGGACGCCGACCGTGGCTGTGAAAAGCGACGCCGCCGCGGTGACGGCGACTGTGGGCTATGCAGGCCTGGCGCCGAGTAATTTCGGCGCCGTTCTTGGCTATGATGCGGTCAGCGCCGACGCTTCGTCGACCTCGCTCGCGCGCGTCGCGGAGTTCCGACCGACGGTTGCGCGCTGAGGCGCGCCGCGCTTTCATTTGACGTTGATGGAAGTCGATGTAGACCTCGGAGGCTTGGCCCCCGCTTAAGCGTAGCGCCGGCCGACACGGAGGGCGCATGGCCGGTACCGTCGATCCCACTAAAGAGGCTTTCGCCGCGTTTCGCGCCGACGACCGGCCTGGCCCGATCCAGATGCTCAATCTGGTCAAACTGCGCGTCAACGCCGCCTATCCGGACGAGCGCAAAATGACCGGGGCCGAGGCTTACACGGCTTACGGGCGGGAGAGCGAGCCCGTCTTCTCGCGCCTTGGCGGCTCGATCGTCTGGCGAGGGGTCTTCGAGCAGACGCTGATCGGACCGGCTGAGGAGCGCTGGGATCTCTGCTTCATCGCCCAATACCCGACTGTCGCTGCCTTCGTCGCTATGATCCGCGATCCCGTTTACCGCGAAGCGGTCAAGCACCGGCAGGCGGCAGTGGAGGATTCGCGGCTGATCCGTCTTGCGCCGGGGGCAGTCGGAGTTGGCTTCGGCTGAGGCTCCGCACAGATGAAACCCACCGAAATCAATTGCCTCTTGCCGCTTTCATGGGGGCCGGCTAGACCCGACTTATGACCAAGCCAGTGCCATGGATTCTCGGCATTATCGGCGTCGTGTTCATCGGCATTTCGCTGGTCTATTGGCTCACGCCTGCTGCCGGCCTTCCGAGCTTCCTACCTGGCTTCGAACAGGCGTCCGATCACTTTCATGTCACGCACGCGCTTGGCGCCCTGATCATCGCGCTCGCCCTGTTCGCGGTCGCCATTATCTGGTTTCAGCTTATTACCGAGGATTAGCTCACGAGACGGAGGGTGAGCGATCGTCCGACAGCGCTCGCGGCGCCATTCCCATTTCGGCCGCATGGCCGAGCAACTCACTCTGCGCCGTCAGCGCGATGACGAGACGGACGACGTCTATTCGCCTCTGAGCGAATCTACGCATTGACGTAAGCGGCCTTTCCGTGCGCGCCAGCTTCGTCCTATGTTGGTCTGATGAGCGCTCCGCTCGACCATAGGTTCTGCTCAAGTTTATGGAGCGTCGCGAGAACGAGGAGGAAACTGATGCTGGAAGGCTTACGCCCAGATCCGACGTTCTATCCAACGCCGCGCATCGCGAGCGAGGCGCCCGTCGAGAAGCTGGCTTACACCGTCCTCCTGTCGCCGGATCGCACGAAGCCTGACGCGCTCGCGGTCGTAGACGTCGACAGGAGTTCGGCCAACTTTGGCAAAGCCATCTACCGGCTCGATATGCCGAATCTGGGCGACGAGTTCCATCACTTCGGCTGGAACGCCTGCAGTTCGGCTTTGTCGCCGTTTTCCAGTCATCCCTTCCTCGAGCGCCGCTATCTCATCATTCCCGGCATCCGGTCGTCGCGCATCTATGTCGTGGACACGAAACCCGATCCGGCCAAGCCGACAATCGTCAAGATCATCGAGCCTGAAGAGGTCTTTCGAAAGACCGGCTATTCGAGGCCGCACACCGTGCACTGCGGTCCCGAGGGCATCTACATCAGCACGCTCGGCGGGGCGGGCAAGGACGGCGCCGACGGACCTCCGGGCGTCTTCATCATGGATTGCGAGACGTTCGACATCCGAGGCCGTTGGGAAATCGATCGTGGGCCGCAGAAATTGCATTACGACTTCTGGTGGAACCTGCCGCGCAATTACATGGTGACCAGCGAATGGGGCCTGCCGCCGCAGTTCGAGAACGGCATCGTGCCCGAGGACCTGCTCAGCAACAAATACGGCCATTCGGTTCATTTCTGGGATCTTGCGGGGAGAAAGAACGTTCAGACCATCGACCTCGGCGCCAATCATCAGATGGCGCTCGAGATCAGGCCCGCGCATGATCCGATCAAGGAATACGGCTTCCTCGGCGTCGTCGTCGACACGACGAATCTCGAGGGATCGATCTGGACGTGGCGTCGCGAAGGCGGGAAGTTCTCGATCGCCAAGACCGCGACGATTCCACCCGAGCCAGCCGACAAGGACCTTCTGCCCGATCTCCTCAAAGGCTTCGGCGCCGTGCCGCCGCTGATCACCGACATCGACCTCTCGCTCGACGACCGCTTCCTCTACGTTTCGTGCTGGGGAACGGGCGAACTCAGGCAATACGATGTGTCCGATCCGATGAGCCCGCGTCTCGCAGGCTCGGTCAAGATCGGCGGGATTGCGCGGCGCGGCGCCCATCCGAATGGCCGGCCGTTTGCCGGCGGTCCGCAGATGGTCGAGATCAGCCGCGACGGCAAACGCGTCTATTTCACCAACTCGCTCTACAGCGCATGGGACGCCCAGTTCTATCCGCAAGGCGCTCCCGCCGCGCAGGTAATGTGCAACGTCAACCCGTCCGGCGGAATGGCGCTCGATCCGAATTTCTTCGTTGAGTTCGACCAAGGTTACGCCGCCCACCAGATTCGTTTGGAGGGCGGCGACTGCTCGACGGATTCCTTCTGCTATCCGTCAGCCTGACGATGCGGCGATGAGCCTCGACTGGCGCCCGGAGCTGTGGCTCGCGGTGGTCGCGCTTGGGGCCTTTCATGGCCTCAGCCCCGGCATGGGCTGGCCGCTCGCGGTCGCGAACGGCATGTGGGCGAAGAAAGACAGGGCAGTCTTCGCCACATTGCTCCCGCTCGCTTGCGGGCATTTCCTTGCGATGGCCGCGGCTCTCCTGCCTCTTTCGCTCCTGCTCGCTTACGTCGACTGGAGCCAGTCGGTTCGGATCGCGGCCGGCGCGCTTGTCGCGGCGTTCGGAATTTTCAAGCTGATCAATCGACGCCATCCGCGCGCGCTCGCCAGGCTGGGGCCGAACCACCTGGTCCTGTGGTCGTTCCTGGTCGCGACGGCTCACGGCGCGGGCCTCATGCTGGCGCCGGTCTTCCTCGGCCTCTGCGGCGCAGCCGGCGCCGCGCCGTGGACGCGGCTCGATCGCGGCCACGACGCCATGTCCGATTTGATGCGATCAGGGCTTGCGGCATCGATCGAAGTGTCGGCGGTCCACACGCTCGCCATGGCGCTCGCCGGGGGGACGATGGCCTGGATCGTCTACCGCTGGGCGGGGTTGGCGCTTCTCCGGCGCGCGTGGCTCAATCTTGAAAGCGTCTGGGCGGCGAGCCTTGTCGTCACCGGCTTTGTCGCCTGCGCTGTCGCCGGTCTCGGCTAGGCTCAGGCTGGCCGTCGGGGCGGTAAGCCAATCATGCTCTGTCGCTTAAGCGTTCGCCGCTTCCGAGGCGCGGAGCCGCGGCTGCCGGGCATTAGCGTTGACGGAAAGAATTTTCGACAATTTCTTTTCGAAAATCAAAATCTATTGTACGATGTATTTTAATCACCGAAGCCAGTTGCCGACGGGCGGCCCGATGGCGAATGATCGAGCTATGCAACGGACGCGCAACAGAGGGGATCGGAAAGAGGGATTCGAACGGGTGGCCGAGGCGAGTTGAAATTTTTGGTAACTCCCAAGCACCCCCCTGGTTTTGGGCGATTTCGACGGCTCGGAACGGCCTTGCTTGAGAACGAAGGCGAATCGGCCCCCGAACAGACAGGAATCGACCGAAGCACTGATAGCCGCAGGAGGCCGATTCTCTCCCAAGTCAAGAGGGGGTGCTTGGGAGGTACAATTTTTGTTTGAATCGCTTGTAACATGTTGAAAGGGCTCGATTCGGAAAATAAACGATAGCAAATGAAAGCAAATTTACTATGGTTTAGGCGCGTTTATGATCGTTTATTGGCGTTTACTTTTCACGAATACGGCTGCTTGGAGCAATGCGGCCAGGACATGGAGGGATGGGTGGGTGACTTTGAGGGCGCGCAGGGGCGCAGCGATGAGCGCGACCGCCCGGACTATTTCCACATCGGCAATCTGGATCGGATCAGGGACGCCCCACCGAACGCGACCGCCACCGTTCACAGCGACGACGTCATGACGATGAGCGAACTGGCGCGACGCGGCTTTCATCTGATCGATATGAGCGGCGAGATCTGGACGATGCGCCGCGCGGGGTAGGGCGCTCAGGCAACGACTCGTTAACGGCGCCGTAACCGACTGAAATCGCGAGAAACCGACTCGTTAACGGCGGAGTCGACGTGAGCGAGCCGCGGCGAAGCGGAGCGAGCGCGCTACTCCTCGCTGAGATCCTCGAACGCGCCCCGGTCGACGCCATTGCCAACCAGGATCTCGCGCTTGCCGGAATGATTGGGGGCGCTGACCACGCCCTCTTTTTCCATCCGCTCGACCAGTGAAGCGGCCTTGTTGTAGCCGACCGACAGGCGGCGCTGGATGTAGCTCGTTGACACCTTGCGGTCGCGCAGCACGATGTTGACCGCGCGGTCGTAAAAGTCGGCCGATTCTTCGGCGTCCATCGAGCCGGGGGAGGGCAGGGGGGTCTCGTCGTCGTCCTCGCCGGCGTCGTTGTCTTCGGTGATGGCGTGCAGGTATTCGGGCGCGCCCTGCTTCTTGATGTGGGCGACGACCTTCTCGACCTCGGTGTCGGAGACGAAGGGCCCGTGGACGCGCGAGATGCGCCCACCGCCCGCCATGTAGAGCATGTCGCCCTGGCCGAGCAGCTGCTCGGCGCCTTGCTCGCCGAGGATCGTGCGGCTGTCGATCTTGCTCGTGACCTGGAACGAGATGCGGGTGGGGAAATTCGCCTTGATGGTGCCGGTGATGACGTCGACCGACGGCCGCTGGGTGGCCATGATGAGGTGGATGCCCGCGGCGCGCGCCATCTGTGCGAGCCTCTGGATCGCGCCCTCGATGTCCTTGCCGGCGACCATCATGAGGTCAGCCATCTCGTCGACGACGACGACGATATAGGGCAGCTCGTCGAGCGGGATCTCCTCGGACTCGTAGATCGCTTCGCCCGTCTCGCGGTCGAACCCGGTCTGAACCGTTCGGGTCAGCGTCTCGCCTTTCGCGAGGGCCTCGGAGACGCGGACGTTGAAGCCGTCGATGTTGCGCACCCCGAGCTTCGACATCTTCTTGTAGCGATCCTCCATCTCCCTCACCGCCCATTTGAGCGCGATGACGGCCTTCTTCGGATCGGTGACGACCGGGGTCAGGAGATGGGGGATGCCGTCGTAAGCGGAGAGCTCGAGCATCTTCGGATCGACCATGATGAGCCGGCATCGCTCGGGCTTCATGTGGTAGAGGAGCGAGAGGATCATTGTGTTGATCGCGACCGACTTGCCCGAGCCGGTGGTGCCGGCGACCAGCAGGTGAGGCATGCGGGTCAGATCGACGATCACCGGGTCGCCGCCGATCGTCTTGCCGAGCGCGATCGGCAGGCGATGATTCGATTGGCCGAACTCTTCGCTGGCAAGAAGCTCGCGCAGATAGACGGTGTCGCGGCGCTGGTTCGGCAATTCGATGCCGATGGCGTTGCGGCCCTGAACCACCGCCACACGGGCCGAGACCGCCGACATCGAGCGGGCGATGTCGTCTGCGAGTCCGATCACCCGCGACGACTTGATGCCCGGCGCGGGCTCGAGCTCGTAGAGGGCGACGACCGGCCCCGGGCGCACGTTGACGATCTCGCCTTTCACGCCGAAATCGTCGAGGACCCCTTCAAGCAAGCGCGCATTCTGCTCCAGCGCATCCTGCGAGATTTTCGCGCCGACCGACTTCTTCGGCTCGGTCAGCATCGTGATCGAGGGCATGACCCATTCGCCGCGCGGCCGGGTGGACATGTCCGCTGGCGCGCGGACTGCACTCGGGCGAGCGGCAAGCGGGGATGCGACGGGCGGCGGAAACGACGGGAACGGCGCCGAATCCTGGGCCCGGGGCGCGAGTGCGGCGGCGATCGTCGAAATGTCGTCGGCGTCGCGGATCGCGGACCAGGGCGCCGATGGCCCGGCGCCCGGCGTGCGGTTGAGGACGGGCGGGGACTGGCTTTTGGTCTTCGAGCCGCGGGAGGCCATCCGGCGCAGCGTCGCCTTTGCTGTCAGCAAGGCATGAATCACGGCGCCGATCGACACCATGCCAAGGCTCGGCTCGTCCTCGTCGTCTTCGTCATCGAAGCGCGCTAGCGCCCGGAGGCGCGCCTTTCCGGCGGTGGCGTCGGAGACGTCATCTGCGGAACTCGAGCCACCCACGCTGGAGGCGGCGGCGAGGCCAAGGATAGCGATTGCGGCAAGGCCGGCGCCGACGGCGATTGTGGCCCAGGGCGAGGCCGGAAGGAGGCGGCGCGGGAGCGCCATTACAGCGTCGCCAACGACCCCGCCGAGACCGGTCGGAAGCGGCCAGCTCCCGGGCGCCGGAAGGAGCGAAGCGAGCCCGGCTGCCGCGATCACTCCGATCAAATAGAGGGCGACCTTCAAACGCGGCCGCTCGAGGCATCGCTTGGTGACGAGGCTCCAGCCCCAGAACGCAGGCGGAGCCAGCAGGGCGGCGGAGGCAAGTCCGATGAACTGCATCACGAGATCGGCGGCGATCGCGCCCGGAGCGCCGAGAAGATTGTGGACGCGCTCGTTCGTCGCGTGATTGAGACTGGGATCGCTGACCGACCAGGTCAGCAGCGCGAGCGTCAGGCTGGCCACGCCCGCGAGCGCGACAAGGCCAGTAATTTCGGCCGCCCGCCGCTTTGGGAACTCGCGCACCGAAGCGGGCACATGGTCGATAAATGAGAATGTCGTCGTTCGCATCGCTCACTTGCCAGGTCGAAGTGGCGGGATCGCGCGCCGCCCCCTGCTTGACCCTAGGGGCGCCAAGTTAATGCGGTCCTAACCTTAACGGGCAGTCGCCGCGGGAGGCCGTACAAACGCGAGGGTCAGGAACAAAAAAATGGACGCCCCGAGGGGCGTCCAAGGTCGGGGAGGAAACTTTGCCTGGCGCCAACCCAATGCCGCCAGGCGCCACAGCTTAGTGAACGACTTCGCCGTGAAGTGCGAGATCGAGACCGTCGCGCTCTACCTCTTCCGTAACGCGCAGGCCGATCGCGACGTCGACGATCTTCAGGATGATGAAGGTGACGATTGCGTCATAGACGATGACCGTGGCCACACCCTTGATCTGGTTGATGAACTGCCCGACGTCGCCCTCCAGCAGGCCGGAGTGGCCGCTGTACTCGTTGACTGCGAACACGCCGGTCAGCAGCGCGCCGATGATCCCGCCGACCGCGTGCACGCCAAAGGCGTCGAGCGCGTCGTCGTAGCCGAAGGCGTGCTTGAGGCTGGTCGCGCCCAGGTAGCAGCCGACGCCGCAAGCGATGCCGATCACCAGCGCTCCGATCGGACCGACAAAGCCCGAAGCCGGAGTGATGGCGACGAGGCCCGCGACCGCGCCGGAGCAGATGCCGATGACAGTCGGCTTACCGCGGTGACCCCATTCGACGAACATCCAGGTCAGAGCCGCAACCGCAGTGGCGATCTGGGTGACGGTCATCGCCATACCGGCCTGCAAGCCCGCAGTCACAGCCGAGCCGGCGTTGAAGCCGAACCAGCCAACCCACAGCAGGCCCGCGCCGATGAAGGTCAGGACCATATTGTGGCCCGGGCCTGGTTCCTTGCGCTTGCCGAGCAGGATGCAGCATACGAGTCCGGCGACGCCCGCATTGATATGGACGACGGTTCCGCCGGCGAAGTCGAGGACCTGGAACCAGCCCTGGAAGACGCCTTTGGAGTCCACGTTGACCGCGCTCATGAACCCATCCGGTCCCCAGACCCAGTGGGCGACCGGCGCGTAGACGAAAATCGCCCACAGGCCAATGAACCACAGCATCGCCGAGAACTTCATGCGCTCGGCGAACGAGCCCGCGATGAGCGCCGGCGTGATGATCGCAAACGTCATCTGGAACATCATGTAGACGGTCTCAGGGATCGTCGGCGCCAGCGGGTTGGGCGTATTCGCCCCGCTCGCCAGGTCGTAGTGGATCCCCTGGAGAAACACCCGGGAGAAGCCGCCTATGAATGAGCCGCCGCCGGTGAACGCGAGGCTGTAGGTGAGAACGAAGTAAATCACCGTAACCAGGGCCGTGATGGCGAAGCTCGTCATCACCGTGTCGCCGACGTTTTTCTTGCTGACCATGCCGCCGTAGAAAAGACCCAGGCCAGGTATGGTCATCATCAGAACGAGCGCGACCGAGGTCAAAACCCAAGCCGTGTCGCCGGAATTGACCGTGCACTTTTCCGCGACCGTGGCCGAGCAACTGGGTGGCGCAGCAGGGGCTGCCGGAGCTGCGGCAGCCGGGGCGGTGGCGGCTGGCGCAGCGGTGGGCGCAGCCGGCGTGGCCGCCGGCGGCGCTGCAGGATTATCCTGCGCGACAGCGATGGGCGCGGCGAGGCCAATAAACATGGCCGTCGCCAGCACCGCCGCGAGGCACGTGAGTAAACGTGTCAGTTTCATGGTTCAGGAACTCCGAATCTGGAAGGGGAAGCGGCCCGTGGGCCTAAAGAGCGTCCGTGTCAGTCTCGCCCGTGCGGATCCTGACCGCCGAGTCGAGGCTGTAGACGAAGATCTTGCCATCGCCGATCTGGCCGGTGCGCGCTGCGGCAACGATCGCTTCGACCACCTTGTCGGCGACATCGGCGCTGACCGCGACCTCGATTTTCAGCTTGGGAAGGAAGCTCACGGCGTACTCCGCACCGCGATAGATCTCAGTATGCCCCTTCTGGCGCCCGTAGCCCTTAACCTCCGTAACTGTCAGACCGTGCACTCCGATGGCGGTGAGCGCATCGCGCACCTCCTCCAGCTTGAACGGCTTTATGATCGCCATTACGATTTTCATAAGCTCGCCCCATGGTGACGCGCCGCGGCGGTACTCGAACTGTACCGCTTCCGTGCGGTGAAATCGGAACGCCACCGCGTCCCGTCCGAGGGGGCCTTACAAGGCGCGTGCCATGATTTGGCCACGGCTCAAACAACCTGAAAAACGATTGCTATTCGGCGTTTGGGGAGCGAATCGACGTCCGCGGGTCGATTTGATGAGGCATCAGATCAAGAAATAGGCGCCTATGATTTGATCACACCTTCCGCGAGCCGTGAAGTTGCTCGTCATCGAACCACCGAGGGCGCGCGCCGCAAGATCGGCCGCATCCCGCAATCTCGTCATTCGCTGCGGGACGACCCGCATGCGCCAGCACGTCGTTCACGCCACCGCCTATTCAAAGAGGCGCCCCGATTCACAAGCTCGAAGTCGCGTTGATTGGCTGATCTTGCGCCAATTTATCGAGCAAGAGCTCTGCCTCCCGCAAGTCGAGCGTGTCGAAACCCTCGGTGAACCAAGCATAGACTGGAACAAGAATGTCGCGAGCAGTACTCTGCTTGCCTTGAAGGCACAGCACTCGCGCCATGCTCGTTGCCGCTCGGAGTTCCCAGGATTTCGCTTTTTGCTTGCGAGCAATCTTAAGCGCGCTGGCGAAATAGGCTTCTGCCTTCACGGTATCCGCCGCCGTTCCCAGCAACGCAATTTCTCCGGCGACGCGATGGATCTCAGCTTCGTACCAGCGCTCCTTTGTCACCTCCACCGTAGTCATCGCTTCGTGAATATTGCTCCCGGCTGTTTCGAATTGACCCAGCTCTGCGTTGGCCTGCGCCAGATGCGTTAGGAAGAGCGGCGTCCACATGGTGTTTCCTGTCGACCGCAGCGCGATGAGGCCAAGGGTGATGTT
>DATCEJ010000218.1:0-5679 GCA_036510135.1 Roseiarcus sp.
TCGAGCCCGAGCTCCATCGCCTGTCTCGGGTTCCGTATTCGGACCTCACGGCCCTCGATCCTTATCGTTCCCGCGTCAGGCTCGTGGACGCCCGAAAGGATCTTGATCAGCGTGGACTTGCCCGCGCCGTTGTCGCCGACAAGGCCAAGCGCCTCGCCGCGCGCAACCGAGAGGCTGACGTTCTTGAGCGCATGCACGCCCGAGTACCATTTCTCGAGGCGCTGGCGCTCGATGATCGGCGCGCTCACTTGCCGGTGTCCACTTTGATGCCGCGGGCGCCCCGGCCGAGCCAAGGTTTTCGACCGGATGCCGGGTTGGCGGCGGCGCCTCACTTGGGTGAAGCGCGCGAAAGAATGAGGGCGGCTTTCGGCCGCCCTTTGCTGCCGCTTATGCAACGATCGCCGCAGCCTTTCGCGACCCTCGCCAGCCCGCGAAGCCCAGGCCAGCGAAGCCGAGCCCCATCAGGACCCACATCGACGGCTCAGGAACGCCGCCGGTCTCGGTTCCGGTCGTTCCGCCCACAGACGAGCCAACCTCACAACTTCCTCCGGCGCTCAGGCACATGAGGTCGAGCGCGAAATCGTTGCCGCCGAAAGAGGTGTTCGTGTCAATCAGCGCCACATCGGCGGTCGTATTCGCGCCAGAGAACCAGGTCGAGAAAAACGGAACCCAGGTTCCAACAGCCGAGCCGGCGGTGAACGTTGAGCCGAGGGCCTCGCCGTCGATGCTGAAGTTCAACGTCGCCGGGGATGCGGGAAACAGGTTAAGAACGTTGACCGAGAAGGTGTAGTTCGTGTCCGGCGTGACGGTCAGGCCGTTTTCAAACCAGACCCGATTCGTTCCCACAGATCCGCCGTTGACGATCAGCATGTTTGCGGAAGGGGCGCCGCTTGGCGTTCCACCGGTGTAGGACCAGCCGCCATTATCGGCGTGGGGATCCGTTCCTACGTCGTAAAACCCTTGGTTCCCAAGGTTGCTGCTAAAGGCGTATTCGCTTGAAAAGCCAGTTTTTCCTGCCGCAAAATCACCATTGACGATGAGATTTGCAGCGAACGCCGCGGACGCCTGCAATCCGAGCAGGGCCGCCGCTGCCGCGAGGCCAGTCTTTAAATTCATTTTGTGCTCCCAGAACCCCCGTTTCGCCTGAGCCAGCCTTCCGGGGATCGGAGGATGACGGGGCGCAAAATCTGCGCCTGGGGTCAGGCTCACACGGATTTCCCGTCCCGGGTATGATCTAAAGAGATTAGTGGGACCGCAAGTTGCCCGTCATTGATTTTCGACCAGTCCAAAGGCCACGCTCAATGCCGCCATGTGGGCGCGGTTGCGCGCGGCGAGGCGTCGCCGTGCCTCCTCGACATGGGCGTGCGCGGTGGGCTTGGCGATCTTCAAGGCAGTCGCGATCTCCGAATCCGAGCAACCCGTGCAGACGAGTCGAAGCGCCTCAAGCTGGCGCTGGCTCAAGCCCATCGGCGGCATCGCGAAGTCGCCGACCAACGCGATGCGACGGGCGTGCGACAGCAGGAGATGGCAAATCACAGTAAGGGGCGCCCGCAGCGCGTCGTCCATCTCGCCCGCCCGCCCGAGCATTGTAACGAGGCCGAAATGAGCGCCGCTCCGAGGGAAGGGCGCCGCGAATCCCCGCGCCCAGCCGTTCTCGGCGGCGGCCCGCAAAGACTCGCGGTCGAGCTTTGAAAACCGCCTGTCCCGGACAATATCGCCGAACGTGAATGGCTCACGATAAATCCTGAGCGCGCTGAGGATCGGGTCCTTCTCGATGAAGCGGGAGCTCCGATAGTACTGCAGCCACTCCGGCGGCCATTCCGCCATGAACATGACATTGCGGTCGCGCTGCACGATGTCGATCTCGCCGCAGGCGAAGGCGACGAAATCGAGCGGCGCAATTGTTTCCTTGAAGAGGTCCGCCGCCGCGCGCACGGTTTTGCATCGTTGCAGGCTCTCGAAGAAGCCGACGATATCCACCCTCGGGGATGGAACGCCGTCACCGCCGGGACACTTTCGTTTCGCCGCCATCGCATCGGCCCGTCACTTACCCGTCGACAAACCCTCGGGCGCTTTCATGTCGTCGTTCTGATCGACTCGCGACCATCGACCGACGCAAGAGAACGGGGCGCTTAGGCTTACAGTCCGCCGTGACCCGAGGTCTGCGATGGCCGCTTTTCCATGTGCTGTCCTCAATAACAGATCCATCGCGCGAATAAAACTTGGTCACGCAGGACACAGGAGCCGCGCGCCGCCGTTCGCGATACAATTGAATCTCGATCGGCTTTGCGACGAATTTCAGCTCTTGAGGCTTAAAACCCCCTGACAGCGCCACCCACTCGGCGTGTCACGTCGAACACGCCAACGAGCGGTCGCAATCAGCACCCGCTCGCCTTCGCCTGGATGCAACCCGCGAACCGCGGACAAATTCGGCAAGGCAGGCAGCACAATCTGCCGCTAGCCGACCACGAGAATGCCTGGGCCTACATCATGGCGGCCCCGTACCGCGACCGGCGATATCCTGCAAAGCCAAGGCCCGCGAACCCGACGAGCATCATCGCCCAGGTCGAGATTTCGGGAGCAGCCAGCGCCTCGACGGCGAACTCGGCCGTCAAAAGATGGCCCGCCGCGGTCGGGTGAACCTCATCCCAAAAAAGAAACTGATTCTGGTCGTCCAGGTTCGGTGAGCACAGCGTGCCTGAGGAAGGATCGGTGAAATCGCCTGTCCAGCAAGGACCACTCACGTTCGTGAAGCCAAACCCTGATGGATCGGCCTTGATCTCTCCGAGCAGATCGTATGTGTCCAGCGTAAAGACCTTCAGTCCATCGCCCTTAAGCGGCGCGAGGTCCTTAAGCACTTCGGCGTTGAACGATGCCGCCGAGCCGCTCGCGAGGCTCTGAAGCACGGTGCCGTCGAAGCGCGGAGTCAGCCCCAGGTTCGGCACTTCGTAAAACAGCAACGAGCGCGCTCCGAGGCCAAATAAGGCCCCGACCGAGGCGATCGTGTTGGCCTCAGCCTGGGAGACAACCGTGTCAACTTCGGGCAGCGAGATCTTCCCCCCGGCAAATTCCGCCAATGCGTTCATGATGTCATTGGCGCCAATGTCGACCGTGTAGAGCACGCCTTTGACTGGAACAGGGTTTAGAAGATCGTACGCGTTGATCTGGTCGGGAAGATCGATGTGGATCGGGCTCGAAGGGTTTGACGGGTTGATGTCGGTGGTTCCGGTCTGCGCGCCGCCAAAGGCATAATTGGTTCCGTCATTAGACGTGAGAAATGGCTTCATCGGGCCAAGGCCCAGCATTTGCGACAGATCTTCGACCCAGGTCGGGCCGTTGCTGAAATGACCGTCGACATACGGCGGGACAGGCGCAATGCCCCCGGATTCCGAGAAAAGGTTCCCGGCATCCGAAAGGCTGTCGCCGAACGCAAAAATGCTCGTATAGGCGGCGGACGCGGGCGTGCATGCGATCCCCAGAGAGAGCGCGAAAGTCGCCAGACACACTTTTTTGTTCATAGGTGATCTCCCGGCACGATTAGACGGCTATCATTGCGCGCTCGACACGGACAAGAGGCGAGCGAGGCAGCCGTTGGAGAGGCCAATGACATTTGTTTGGTCTAACCCGAACCGTAAGTTTCCGTTTTCGCGGCCGCTGGCATACTCTCCCCATCACGGCGTGAGATCGGCGTCAGATAAGGACGAATGAGGCGCCCTCGCTCGTCTAGGCGTGTTTGAGAGGAAGCCCATGCTCAAGAACCGGCTCCCTGGTCTGATCGCACTTTGCGCATGCCTTCTGTTTGCAGCCCCGGCGCCGGCGGCGGTCACATATACGTTTACAAGCGAACAAGGAGACTTCACCTTCATTTCCCCAACTTTCTTCGATGGCGGAAATGTCCCGGACGGTTCGCTCGAGAGCCATTCGGGGAATTTCGACGCCGTGTTCTTCGGGAGTTCCTATCTTTTGCTTCTGAACGCAGCCTGCAAATTCGCGGAAAATTGTTTCCAACCTTCCTTCGGCGAAGACGGTATTTTCCTGCGTACGGGCACTGACTTCGGCGTCGACCCAA
Organism: Roseiarcus sp.; assembly: GCA_036510135.1. Classification (GTDB taxonomy): domain Bacteria; phylum Pseudomonadota; class Alphaproteobacteria; order Rhizobiales; family Beijerinckiaceae; genus Roseiarcus. Next base: position 4,070 of record DATCEJ010000218.1, read on the forward strand.
ACTTTCCTGACGCCGACGCGAAACTCGTGATCTCTGGAAGCCCGACCGCGGTCCCAGTTCCAGAACTTTCCTCCTGGGCCATGCTCGGGCTTGGCTTCGCCGGGCTCGCCTTCACGAGACGCCGCAAAATAAACGGCGGCCGCGCCTTCGCCTGAGTGTAGCCCGCATCACCGGGTCTCTTCAGCCTGAGAAGTTGAAAGCCCTCGAACGGCGGTACCAGCCCCTCGTGTCACGTCGAACACGCCCCGGTGCGTTGCGATCAGCGCCCGCCCGCCTTCGCTTGGCGCAACCAGCGAGCCGCCGACGAACTCGCCGAAAGCAGGCAGCACGATCTGCCGCTCGCCCATGACGAAACACGGCGTGCGAAGCGAATCCCGCCCCGGCCCGTTCAGCCGAACGACCGGATGAAGATGGCTCGCGAGAGCCAGAGGCCCGGCGACATTGTCGCGCGCAATGGGGTGATGGCGGCACTCCATGGCGCCAATCAAGGCTGGCGCTTCCGCCCATTCAAAGCCGCAATCCGCATAGAATCGTTCGGCCACGCGATCATGATTGCCGAGCACGATGGTGAATGCGAGCGACGACCAGCGCTCACGCCAGGCGCAGAGCGACTTGAGAAGGCCCGGCGTCATCGCCGCGCACGCGTGGGTGAAATCACCCAGCGCCACGACATGCTGGGGTTGGATCCTCTCGATCAGTTCGGCGAGGCGCCTGAGCGTCTCCTCGCTGACGCCGGTCGGCGACGCGGGCGCGCCCAGCGCGCGGAAGGTCGCGGTCTTGCCAAGATGGAGATCCGCGACAAACAGAATCTTCGCGCGCGGCGCCCAAACGGCGCGTTCGGGCAGAAGTTTCAAGATTCCAGCACGCACCGCCTCTAACGCGTTCAAGAATCCGCCGCCTTTTCAAGCTGCGCCACCATCCGGTCGATGCGCGCCGACAATGTCTCATTCGAGAGCTTCTCGCGGAGACGCTGGACCATCAACGGAAACGCGAATGGAGTCGGGCGCTTGAGGGTCCTGACTTCGAGTTGGCGCGCCGACATCGTCCGAAGCGTCTCCTGCAGACGCCTCACGTCGAGTTCATCCGGCCCTCGCGCTGCCCCTCTTTTCAGGTCGCACAGTGCTTTCCAGAGTGAACCCCTCGCTCGAAACGCGGACGGACGGCGCAGGCGCGCGTCCCTCGGCTAAATAGGCGCCCCGGTCACGCCAAGGAAGTGAGCGCGGCACGGGATTGGCGGAGCGCCGATTTGATTTCCGCGCGAGATGCCCTATCCGCACGCCGTGAGGCAACGTCCTCCCCCTATCGAGGGTTCAAGTCCGGGACGGCCCGGCCTGTCTATGGGGTTCGCCGTGGCTTGGATGTATCTCTTTATCGCCGGTCTTCTGGAAGTTGTTTGGGCCTACGCGATGAAGCAATCCGATGGCTTCACAAGGCCGTGGCCGAGCGCCGTCACGATCACCGCCATGGTTGGAAGCGTCGCCCTGCTCGCGCTCGCGATGCGGGCGATTCCCCTGAGCACGGCCTATCCGATCTGGACCGGCATCGGCGCGGTGGGCGCCTTCCTGATCGGCGTGACGATCCTCGGCGAGCAAGCAACGGCCGGTCGCATC
>DATCEJ010000219.1:0-4026 GCA_036510135.1 Roseiarcus sp.
CCACGCGGCGCCAACGCGATCTTCGTTTCGGCCATGATTTCTGTGTAGCGGTCGCCGGCGCCCGTCATCGTGCTCTCAGTGAAAGACGCAGTTGTGCCGTAGAAGACGCTCTCCGGCGCCCAGGCGGCTAGCTTTTGCAAAGCATCGGCCATCCGCGCGCGGGCGATGACCTTCGGGGTCGCAACCAGCCTCTTGGGCGAAAACTTTGGATATTCCCTGTTTTCGATGCTGCCAAGAAATCCGACCAGGTAACGGCGCGAGTCGAAAGGTTTGCCCGGGAGATCCGTTTGCCGGGCGTAGCCTAGCGGGACCGCCATTTTTCTGTCGCTCTGTCGAGTTGAGAACCCGCTCAGACGCAGATAGGACAGATAGCGCCAGCTCCAGAAACCCCAGTCCCTGATGCATTTCAGCACCGAGGCTGGCGACTGCTCGCTGAGCGAAGCGCCGCACCAGGGCTCAAATCCGTAGGTCTTGAAGACGTACCGAACCTTGTTCAGATAGGGCGGGATCCAGCACTCTTCATCGCTTCTGATGACCGCGACGACGTCGTCTCCATAGGAAGGCAGTTCATCGACAAGAATATGATTGGATATCAAATAAAAAGTCAGCCCGCTCAGCGACGAGCATTTTTCGAATTCCTTAAAAACGCGCACCCAGTAATTGAAGAAGTAGCCGTCAGGCTCATCCTGCCAGGTAAAGATGTTTAACTCGAACGGTCTGGCGTCCCATGGAGTGCAGACGATATATTTCGACCGGCTTACACCCATGATTTAGACATGAACGGACACCAAATTCGACACGCGCGCGGGAACTGATGCTTCTTTCCGGAGAATATTCTCAAAGTAGGTAATTGTCTTTGTCAGCCCTTCTCGAAGTTGAATTTTTGGTTCCCACTTAAGCGCCAACTTCGCCTCCGATATGTCGGGCCGCCGTTGCCGCGGGTCGTCTGACGGTAGCGGCTGAAAACGAAGCTTGGACTTCGTGCCGGTTAATTTAACGATGAGTTCGGCCAGTTCGCGGATGGTGAACTCATGAGGGTTGCCTATGTTGATCGGACCGGTCACATCCGAGGGGGTCTGCATCATGCGAACAAGCGCCTCGATGAGATCATCTACATAACAAAAAGAGCGCGTCTGCGTCCCTTCCCCGTAAATCGTGATCTCGTGACCGCGTAGAGCCTGCACAATAAAATTGGAGACTACGCGTCCATCATTAGGGTGCATACGTGGACCATATGTATTGAAGATCCGTACGACTTTGATCGGCATATTATGCTGCCTCCGATAGTCGAAGAACAGGGTCTCCGCGCACCGTTTTCCCTCGTCGTAGCAGGACCTTCTTCCGATCGGGTTGACGTTGCCCCAGTATTCTTCGGTCTGGGGATGTACGGTGGGGTCGCCGTAGACCTCGGATGTCGATGTCTGAAGAATTTTAGCTTTGACCCGTTTGGCGAGACCGAGCATATTTATCGCGCCAATTACACTCGTTTTTGTTGTCTGCACCGGATCGAATTGATAGTGTATTGGCGAAGCAGGGCAGGCCAGGTTGAATATTTCATCAACCTCAACATAGAGCGGAAACGTCACGTCGTGACGCATTAGCTCCATGTTGCTATTGCCGAGTAAATGAGTGATATTACGCCGTGTGCCGGAGAAGAAATTATCGACACATAAGACTTCATGTCCATTGCTCAGGAGGCGCTCGCATAGGTGTGACCCAAGAAATCCGGCTCCTCCGGTGACGAGAATGCGCTTCGACATAGGCTTCGCCTTTTCCGCTGCACCACGTACATATCGCGCTAGGATCTCACATAAGTTTCCCCAAATAAGTTGATTTGTCCATAGTAGAAGTGATAAACAATGCGTGATATGCTGCTGCTCTCAGACGGAGCGCGTCGGCATCAGTGCGGACCGGGGTCAACGCGTTTCCACGTCGGCCCCTCGACGCGCCTGATCCTCGACCGGTTTGCGCTCATGATGTGCTTCGCCTGTCGGCGGGATTCATCATTCCCTGACCTGCCTCAGAGCCGCGGCGGCGGCGAAGGGAGTAAGGGCGATTGCGGCGAGCGACAGCGCGCATAGCGCAAGGAACGGGTTCAGGAACGGCGCCCCGCCGCCGCTTGCCGCCGAGGCCGCGGCGACGCCGAAAATCAGCACCGGAATCGTCAGCGGCAGCACCAGAATCGCCATCAGCAAGCCGCCGCGTCTCAGCGAAACGGTCAGCGCCGCCCCGATCGCCCCAATCATCGTCAGCGCCGGCGTGCCGGCCGCGAGCGTCGCGGCCACAAACGCCAGCGGCAAGGGCGCCATCGCGAGCATGAGCCCGAACAGCGGACTTAAAATCACCAGCGGCAGCGCGCTCGCAGTCCAGTGCGCGGCGCATTTGATCAGCACCGCAACCTCGAGCGGCAGCGACCCGTTGATGAGAAGGTCGAGCGAGCCGTCGTCATGATCGGCCTGGAACAGCCGGTCGAGCCCGAGCAAGGTGGCGAGCAAAGTCGCGATCCACAGAATCGCCGGCCCGAGCCGCGCCAGCAGATTGAGGTCGGGTCCGAGCGCGAACGGCATGATCGCGACCAGGATCAAGAAAAACACGACCCCGACCGACGCGCCTCCGCCGATGCGCCGCGCAATGCGCCACTCGCGGACGAACAGGGCGAGCGCCGGGGTCATCGGCCGACCCTCATCCGGCTGCACTGCGCGCGGCCACCTTGTCCCCGAGGGAGAAGGCGGCCCGCTCCCCTCTACCCGTAGCCCGTTGAGAGACGAGCGTCCTTTCGGACGCCCTATGGGGAGAGGGGCCGGGGGCGAGGATAAGTGCGGTCGTCACGTGTCTGCTCGCTCTATCGCGGCGAGCTTCAGCTCTTGCGCGCCGGGCAGTCCGAGAGGCGCGTGGACGGCGGCGACGAGGATCCCGCCCTCTTTGAGGTGCGCCCGCATAATAGCGGTAAGCGCGACTTGAGCGGCGGCGTCGAGCGCGGTCGTCGGCTCGTCGAGCAGCCAGAGCGGGCGCTCGGCGACAAGCAGGCGAGCGAGCGCCACGCGCCGCCTCTGTCCAGCCGAGAGCAGGCGCGCCGGAAAGTCGATAACGTGACTCAAGCCGAGCGCCGCAAGCGCTGCGAGTTGCGTGGCGCGAGAGGAATCGCCGCCGAGCATGGCGGCGGCGAAGGCGAGGTTCTCACCTGCGGTCAGCGCCGCCTTAACCCCGTCCGCGTGGCCGAGATAATGCGCCTGTTCTCCGACGGTTCGCTCGGCGTCTCCGCCGTCTAGCGCAAAACCACCGGCTTCAATCGGCAGGAAGCCGGCGAGCGCCCTGAGCAGGCTCGTTTTCCCCGCCCCGTTGGGCCCGGTCACGATCAGGCCCAGGCCCGCGGACGCTTCGAACGAGAGCTCGGCGATAACTCGCCGCCCGCCGCGCTCGATGGTCAGGTCCCAGGCCCTCAGCCGCATTGCCTCTCCGTCCGGGAGGGAAGGCGGCTCGCGCTGCGCGGCCCATCCCCCGACCGGTCCTCACCAGTTCAAACAAGCTTAAAGAAACGCCAGCCCGCCATTCACGGCGATGGTCTGGCCGGTAATGAAGCCGTTGCCAATCACCATGACCGTCGCCTGCGCCATATCTTCCGCTTGCCCCATGCGTCCGACGGGGATGCGGGCCTCGACGCCTCCGGCTTTCAGGGGCGCGCCCATCTCGGTGTCGGTCGGGCCAGGCGCGATCGCATTCACGGTGATCCCGTCTTTTGCTGTCCGCGAGGCATAGCCGCGTGTCAGGCCCTCGAGCCCGGCCTTTGACGCGTTATAGACGACGCTGAGGAGACCCGGTCCTCGCGCCGCGCCGGAAGAAATGTTGACAATCCGGCCCCAGTGACGCGTGCACATGGGCGGCAGCACCGCTTCGGTGCACAGGAAGGCCGATTTCAGATTGACGGCGATCCCAAGGTCGAAATCCTCCTCGCGAACCCCGGTGATTGCGATCCCGGCGTTGTTCACCAACACATCGACGGGACCGAGTTCGCTTGCGACCCGCGCC
>DATCEJ010000220.1:0-6876 GCA_036510135.1 Roseiarcus sp.
CGTTCTCGCCGTCGCGCAGCCGATAGTCGCAGATGATGAGATCCGGCCGGCGCGAAAGGATCGCAATGCAAGCCTGCATTTCCGCGCCGGAGCCTGCCGCTATGACATCATGCCCCCAACTCGTCAGCAAGCTCCGCATCGCACTTTGAATGACCGAGTCGTCATCGATGACAAGGATCAGCCCGCGCGCCGTCGGGAAGACCGGAGCGTCCTGCGAGCTCGGTGCGGGGAGGAGCTGTTTTTCCGCTAGCGGAACGCTGACCTGGAACACCGACCCGGCGCCCGGCGCGGAGCGCAGCTTGACTGGGCAATCCAGCAGCTTGGCCAGTCGGTCGACGATTGCCAGCCCGAGACCAAGGCCCTTCGCGCGGTCGCGCTCGACATTCCCGAGCTGGACGAACTCTCTGAAGACTTCATGTTGCCGCTCCGACGGGATGCCGCGTCCGGTATCCCACACCTCGACGCGGAAGTTATTCCCAAGACGACAACCCACGAGGACGCGTCCACCATCGGTATAGCGAATGGCATTGGAAACAAGGTTTCGGAGGATGCGCTCGAAGAGGAACGGGTCAGTGCGGACGATCGCGGAGGAATTCACGGAAACCAGCCTCAGACCCTTGGCTTTGGCCTCGGCGAAATGGTCACGGCAAACGCGCTCCAGCAGGGAACCAATCGGAAAGTCCTCCACCTGCGCCTCGACGACGCCGGCGTCGAGACGAGAGATGTCCAGCAGTGAATTGAAAAGGCCGTCCATGGCGGTGACCGAACCGCCGATTTGCCCGACGAGCCGACGCATCTCGTCGTTCATTGGGTAGCCTTGCAAGGCGCCCGCCAGCAATCCGAGGGCGTGAACCGGCTGCCGCAAATCGTGACTCGCGGTGGCGATAAACTTCGATTTGGCGACATTGGCCTCGTCCGCGGCCTCCTTTTGAACGCGCAGCTCGTGGACCAAACTCTCGTTCTCAAGCGTGAGGCGGGTATTGAGGATGAAATTTCTGTTGAAACCGAGCGTCATCTGAATGCTCGTAAGCGAGTAGATGAGGACGGTAAGCGCCAGGATCAAATGGAGTCCGTCGCCCCGAAAGATCGCCAAGAGGACATAGGGAACGGTGGCGCCGAGGAAGCGGCAGAGGAAGGTTGGCATGTGAAAGCCAAAACTCAGCGCGGCTCCGGCCGCGACCCCGGCCCCGATCAAGAGAACGGTGAGTTCCTGCTCGATCGGCCGTGTTGCGCTGACGCCGACGATCCCGATGCTCCAGACAAGACCCTCGGTGAGACCGATCGCGGTGAACAGCCCAAGCGCCCTGCGCGTGTTCACGCTCGGGCCTGCGTGACGGAGCCTAAAGGCGAGCGCCACTTGTCCGGCATAGGCCGCGAACAAGAGTGCATACCAGAGCGCCAGGTCGAGACTTAGGAAGCCGTCTTCGTAAGCGACGGCGCCCGCCATAATCCCGCCGCCCAACAAAGCGCTCGCCGCGCCCACCGGCGAATTTCGCACCATGGGTTCGAGTTGGGCGGATTCGATCGCTTCAGCGTTCGGCACGACGGGTTCCTGGGCAGGGGGCGTGAATCATGCTATCGCACTCGCGCCAAATGTTGAACTATCGGAGCGGATCACCATTCCATCGCTTGGCCTGAAGGTCCTAGGACTGGCCTAGGCCGTTAGGTCAATCTTGTGCGGCGAGGAGATCGTGGCGACAATCGGGCCATGAAGCTTTTGATCGTCGATGACCATCCGGTTGTCCGGGACGGCCTCGCCGCCTTGCTTCGTCAGTTGGGCCCGGAGGTCACGGTGCTTCTGGCCGAGGGCGGCTCACAAGGTCTTGGCCTTGCCGATGAGCATCCCGATCTCGACCTTGTCGTTCTCGATCTGGCAATGCCCGACGGCGACGGATTCGCGACGCTTCTTGAATTCGGCAGGCTCCAGCCCCAGCTTCCGGTCATTGTTGTGTCCTCGTCCGAGGACCCGCGCGATGTGCGCCGCGCGCTGGCCTCTGGCGCTCTTGGCTACATCCCTAAATCGGCGCCGCCGCGAACGATCCTCGCCGCGGTGCAGTTCGTGCTCGCTGGCAATGTTTATGTGCCGACTTTATTGGCCCAGAACCCAGCCACCATGCGGGACGAGGCGCAAGAGGATAGCGCTCGAAAAAGCATTGTGAGTTTAACTGGCCGGCAAATCGACGTGCTGCGGCTGCTTCGCGAAGGCCGTTCGAACAAGGAAATCGGTCGGAAGCTTGGTCTTTCCGAGAAGACCGTCAAGGTTCATGTCACCGCGCTCTTCAGGGCGTTGAAGGTGGCGAATCGCACACAGGCGGCTGCGATGGCCGACAAAGTAGGCATCATTTAGCACCCCTTGAATGCGCGCCGATCCGTGCGCGGCCTTTCCTACGCGGCGCCAAACAAGGGCAGCCTTGAAACGAGCGCTCGTGAAACCCAACTCGAAACAGCCCTCCGCGCAAATGCGACGTTGCGAGAGCAGGCAGAGCAGCTTATCGCCCCTCCAAAAGTTCGGCGTGTCTCAAAAGGGCGGGTCGCCCGCCATCCTGTCGCCGCGGCCTCAATTCGAGGCGGCCGTTCCGGGCGCCGACCCGGTCGCGCCGCCGAGGCTCAGCCATACATTCGGGTCGTCCTGGGCCTGGCGCTTGTAGAACTGGTAGCCGGTGGCGGTCCAGGGCCGGATCTCATCCGACAGATTGTCGAGCACGAAGTCGCCGCGGTCGGTCTTGACGGTGAGCACCGCATGGCCCTCGCCATTGAGGTCGCGAACGATCGTCATCAACAGGGCCTGGCGCGGAAAGCCGCGGTCGACGAGCAGCTTGCGCTTGAACAAAGCATAGATCTTGCAGTCCCCCTTGCCGTCGACCGGATAGTCCCAATGGTCGAGCGTCGTTCCCCAATGGTCGAGGTTGCTGATCGGCTCGATGGCGTTGTTCGCCTTCATGTTGATCTCGTTGAGGACCTTCCAGCTCTGCTTGGTCAGGCGCACATCCAAGGGCTTGAGCTTGCCGAGCGTGCACTCTTCACTGTGGCGATTGCAGAAGTCGACCCAGCCGTAGGGGATTGAAGCTTCGCCGCCGACGGGCGCGCGCGTGGCCTGGGGCAGGCCCGGTTCGGAGGCTTCGACGAAGGTGCTCCAGGCGATGCCGAAGATCACTGCTGCGGTCAGGAAGCGAAAAAGCCGAGAGAGCATTGGTTGTCCGCCTGGTTGGATGCGAACACTATCGCCGTCGGGACTTGGCGGGCGCGAAACAAAATAGATTGAATTTTATCGATTCGAGCGGGCGCGGCGGCCAAAATTCGTTAACGTTGACGGTGGGTAACCTTGGCCGGCGATCCGCCATCGGACGTCGTTCGCGGCGATGGGCCGTAACGCGGAACGGCTCAGCGACTATCTCGAATTGCCCTGCGACCAGGTGGTCGAGATTGGCCGGGAGATCGAGATCTGACCGAGGGCCGGGCCGGTTCGACCTGATCGTCGAAGAGCCGATTCTGCAACTCGAGCGCTCCGCCCGCAGTTCTGTCCTGCGTGAGATTCGTTATTGCGATTACAGGAAGGACGGGGTAGGTAGAAATAAAGAAATGGTAAGGTAGAAATGTCCCTCAACATCAAGAACCCTGAGGCCCATGCGCTGGCCGGCCGGCTGGCGGAAAAGACTGGCGAGACTTTGACCGAAGCCGTGACCAAGGAGCTGCGCGAACGGTTGGCTCGGCTCGAGCAGACCGGAGATTTCGACGAAGCTCGGTATCAAAAGCTGAAGGCGATTGCGGCGGATTGTCGCAAGCATATGAAAGAGCCCTTCCTTTCGACTGAGCACGGCGATCTGCTCTACGACGAGCGCGGCATGCCTAAATGATCATCGATGCGTCGGCTCTCGTCGCGCTCGTCCGAGCTGAACCCGACGCCGATCGCTTTTTTCGCGCGCTGAGCGACGCGCGCGAACCAAAGCGGATGTCAGCAGCCAACTGGCTCGAAGCCGCAATCGTCATTGACGGCAGCAAAAGTCCGATTGCCAGCCGGCGTTTTGACGAGGCCGTAGCCGAGGCTGGCATCGTTGTCGAACCAGTCACGCCTCAGCAGGCCGAAATCGCACGCGCCGCCTATCGCGACTTCGGAAAAGGCAGCGGCCACCCGGCGGGGCTCAATTTCGGTGACTGTTTCGCTTACGCTCTCGCCAAGTCGACGCGGGAGCCTCTCCTGTTCAAGGGCGACGATTTTTCGCGCACCGATGTCGCCATTGCGTAAGGCCAACTCGTCGGAATCGGACCTCACGTCCCCGCGCTCGCTTCGCCGCTCTGCGCCTCTACGTGCTCCGCATGTTCAGCCGCTAGATTGGCGTAGTGGTCCGGCACGTACAGTTCATGCGGGACGGGGTGGCGGTGGTAGTCGGGGTTGTGCACCCGCGCTGGCAAGATTGGCTTCTGGTGAGGCACTTCCTGGTATGGCGCGCGGGTCAAAAGGTGGGCGATGCAATTGAGGCGAGTGCGCTTCTTGTCCACCGCTTCGATCACCCACCACGGCGCCTCGGGAATATGCGTGCGTTCGAGCATGATCTCCTTGGCCTTGGTGTAGGCCTCCCAGCGGCTCCGCGATTCAAGGTCCATCGGCGAGAGCTTCCACTGCTTGAGCGGATCGTTGATACGCATCAGGAAGCGCAGGTGCTGCTCGTCGTCGGTGATCGAGAACCAGTATTTGACCAGCACGATCCCCGAACGCACGAGCAGACGCTCGAAATCGGGTACGGATTGGAAGAAGTCCTCATATTCCTCGTCGGTGCAGAAGCCCATCACCCGTTCGACGCCGGCGCGATTGTACCAGCTGCGGTCGAACAGCACGATCTCGCCGCCCGCCGGCAGGTGCGGCACGTAGCGCTGGAAGTACCACTGGCTGCGCTCGCGCTCGGTCGGGGCGGGCAACGCGACGGCGCGGCAGACGCGCGGGTTGAGACGTTGCGTCACGCGTTTGATCGCGCCGCCCTTGCCTGCCGAGTCGCGTCCCTCGAAGATGACGACCATCTTGAGCTTCTTGGCCACAACCCAGTCCTGCAGCTTGATGAGCTCACGTTGCAGACGCAACAGCTCCTTGAAATAGAGCCGCCGCGGCAAGGAATCGTGCATTTGGAGATGTTCGGTCTCCGACAGCAGGTCGGCGAGCTCGTCGTCTTCAAGCTCGAGCTCGATGTCCTCGTCGAAATTATCCTGGATCTCGGCGTTGACGCGCTTCCGAAGCTCGCTGACCGGAGCCTGCTTATCCGCGCTCGGTTTCTTCGCGCTCATGGCCGCTTCCTCTGATTGGCGCCCGCGCCGAAACGAAACGGCGGCGACGCCCGACTCTTCAACGATCGGTGCGACAGTTTTGCGACAGGGCCGTCGCGGGCGCTAGGGCGCTTACTTCAGCAGGTAGACGTCATAGCTTTCGTTGCTGGTCGCTCTGGGGAATTGCGCCAGCAGCGTCGTCGCCTCGCGAAATCGCTCGATCTGATCATTGGGGGCCGAGAAGGTCCAGACATAACTCTCGCGGTAGACGCGGGCAGGGTCCATCTCTCCGAGACGCCAGGCGAGTAGAATCACCACTGGCCGACCCGCGGACGAGCGGATGGCGCGCGCCTCATCGAGGATGTCGCTAAGCGTCAGGTCAAGCCTGGCCTTGCGGGTGAAGTGGGTAAAGTCGCCGTAACGCTGCTCCCTGATGAAATACGTTTGGTTGGGCAGATAATAATGCAAGGGCTCGAGCATGTAGTCGGGGTCGCCGATCAGGATCGCGTCCTTCAGGTCCGGGCGCCGCGACACAAGATCTGCGAAGTCGCATGAGCGGCTTTCCGGCGTTCCGACGATCGCAGCGAAGGCGAGATCGGCCACGCCAAGCGTGGCCTGAACCCCGATGAGGACGAGGAAGCAAGCGAAGCCCAGCCCTCGGACGAGAGCGAGGCTCTGAATCTTGGGGTGCGGCTCGCCCACGCGGCGGTTGGGGTTCCAGCAGATCCAGTACATCGCGATGACGAAGGCGAGCCAGGTCGCCTCGTGGCGATAGTCGCCGGAATAGACGAGCGAGAAGAACACCGACAGGCCGGCGAGCGAGGCCAGGCTCGCCAGCAGCGCGCCCTTACGTTCAACGAGCCCGAAGGTGGCGCCAATCAGCAGCGGCGCCCCTAGCGCTGCGATGATGAGGATCGAGGGCGTGGCGAGGTAGGTCAGCGCGACCTGCCATCCGAGCAGCTGGTCGAAGGCAGGGGCTGGATTGGCGATCGCGCTCAGGATGTCGCGCGCGGCCACGCCCGCGGGATGCGCCGTCACGGCGGCGTCGTTGAAGGTGGGATAGACCGTCGCGAAACAGAGGGCCGCGCCCGCCGCCGCGATCGCTGCGTTCAGGGTGAAATTGGCCATCGCCGGAGACCAGCGAGGACCGGTTTCTTCCAGAATCTCGACGAACCAGAAGATGAGGAAGGCGCCTGCCAATATCGTCGCGATCACGTTGCAGTTCGCCAGCAGAAACAGGAGAGCGCCCAGCGTGACCCCACGCCCACGCCATCTCGGATAGGCGATCGCGAGCACGAACAGGATCAGCATGCCGATCCCATAGTTCCTCGCCATCACCGAAAACTCGTAGATGAAAAAATGGGAGGCGAGGATGAGCCCGATTAGCGGGCGTGGAAAAGGCGAACGCCAGACAATCAGCCACGCGGCGGCGACAGCGATCGCGAGGGCGAGGACAGGAAGCACTTCCGGGCGCCCTGCGATCCCGTGGCCCGCGCGCAAGATGAGATACCAGAGCGCCGGGTGTCCCTCGCCATGCAACCCCCGGAGCATGGCGATCCAATCGTCGCCCTGGATTGCAATCGACAGCGCCCGTGCTTCGTCCCGCCATATGACGTGACGCCA
>DATCEJ010000221.1:0-3727 GCA_036510135.1 Roseiarcus sp.
GCGACGGCCGCATTCGGGGTCGCTGCGGGTACGCTCGCCGCTTATTGGGTCGTCTGGCGCATCATGCAGTTCGATTTCGTCTTTGACTGGCGGGCCGCGCTCGCCGCCGCGGGGGGTGGGCTTGCGATCACCGTCGGGCTCGGCATGATCGGCGCTTGGCGGACTTTGAGCCAGAAGCCAGCCGCGTACCTGCGAGAATTGTGATAGAAGGCGGTGAAGGTCCGCTGCGTCATTGCGAGCGGAGCGAAGCAATCCAGGGGAACTTAGAGCGCCGGCATGGCCTCTGGATCGCCACGTCGCTTCGCTCCTCGCGATGAGGCGATAGAGCAAAGGGAGCGAAAATGGCGCTGCTCACGCAATCCTACGTCCACGGGGTGTCTTCGACGCCCCTGATCGGCGAGACGATCGGCCAGCTCCTGCGGCGCGTCACGGCTGACGGGCCGGAGCACCAGGCGCTCGTCACCCGTCACCAAAATGTGCGCTGGAGCTACGCAGACCTCCTGCGCCGGTCCGAAGACCTGGCCGTGGGCTTGCGCAAACTGGGCCTCGAAAAGGGCGATCGGGTCGGCATCTGGTCGGCCAACCTCAGCGAATGGGTTCTGGCCCAGTTCGGCACCGCGCTCGCCGGGATCATTCTGGTCAACATCAATCCGGCCTATCGCGCCCATGAATTCGACTACGCGATCAAGAAATCCGGCTGCCGGGCGCTGATCCTGAGCCCAGGCCACAAGAATAACGACTATTTCGCCTCGCTCCGGACCTGCGCTCCCGAAATCGACGCCGCCGAGCCGGGCAAGTTGCAGTCCAAGGGCTTGCCAAACCTCGAGTTTGTCATCCGCTTAGGGACCGACAGGTCGCCGGGCATGCTCAACTTCGATGACGTCGCCAGCCCAGCGACTGCCAACGAGCGCGCCGAGCTTATGGCCTTCGAAGCGACGCTTCAGTTCGATGATCCGATCAACATCCAGTTTACCTCGGGGACCACCGGCGCGCCCAAAGGGGCGACGCTGACTCACCACAATATTCTCAACAACGGCTATTTCATCGGCGAGGCCATGCGCCTCACGCCTGAGGATCGCTTATGCATTCCGGTGCCGTACTACCATTGCTTTGGCATGGTGCTGGGCAATCTCGCCTGCGTCACCCACGGCTCCTGCATGGTGAGCCCGTCCGAGGGATTCGACCCCATCGCCACCTTGGAGGCGGTGCAAGCCGAACGCTGCACCGGCCTGCACGGCGTGCCCACGATGTTCATCGCCATGCTCGAACATGCCGAATTCGCCCGCTTCGACCTCAAGAGCTTGCGGACGGGCATCATGGCCGGTTCGCCCTGTCCGGTCGAAGTGATGCGAAAAGTCGTCAATTCCATGCATATGAGCGAGGTGACCATCGCCTATGGCATGACGGAAACGAGTCCGGTCAGCTTCCAGAGCGCCTATAATGACCCGCTTGAGCGGCGCGTCTCCACCGTCGGACGCATCCTGCCCCATCTCGAAGTCAAGATTGTCGACGCCGAGGGTCGAATTGTTCCGCCGGGGGTTGCTGGCGAGTTGCTGACCCGTGGCTATAGCGTCATGCGTGGGTATTGGGATGATCAGGCGGCGACCACAGCTTCGATCGACGGAGCCAGATTCATGCATACAGGCGATCTGGCGACCATCGATCAAGAAGGTTACTGCAATATTGTTGGCCGATTGAAAGACATGGTCATTCGCGGCGGCGAGAACGTCTATCCGCGCGAAGTCGAGGAATTTCTCTTCACCCACCCGGCAATTGCCGAGGTGCAGGCTTTCGGCGTTCCCGACCGTCGCTATGGGGAGGAGCTTTGCGTCTGGGTTCGCCGGCGCGACGGCGTGAGCCTGAACGAGGCCGAAATCATCGCTTTTTGCCGGGCTTCGATCGCCCATTACAAGGTTCCGCGCTACGTGCGCTTCGTCGATTCGTTTCCGATGACGGTTACCGGAAAGGCGCAGAAGTATTTGATGCGCAAGGCGATGATGGAGGAACTGGCGCTGGCCGAAGAGAGAACGGCATGAAGCTTGCTGGCCTGCGCCATCCGAGCGATTTCAACAGGCTTTGACCTTTGCCAGACCATCAGGGCAGCCGGGGGAGCGGCAGGGCGGCCCCCCCACACGCCGCTAAAAAGCGACAATTTTGGCCTTCACTGGATGTTGAGACAATTTGAGTTCTCTTGGCAATTAGCCCGGGTGCGCTTAAATGGCAGATACGAGGTCGGAAGGGTCCGAGAATTCTCAGACGACCACCTCGTGACGGAAAGACGATGAACGCAAACTATCGAAATTTCGCCCTTTGGGTGATCATCTTTCTGCTGGTTCTGGCGCTCGTGACTTTGTTCCAGAGCCCGGGCCAGAAGTCGCCGTCGAGCGAGATCACCTTCAGCCAGCTCTTGAGCGATGCCGACGCTGGCAACGTTCGCGACGTCACGATCGCCGGTCCGGAGATTACGGGCCATATGAAGGACGGGCGAACGTTCCAGACCTATTCGGCAAACGACCCCGGCCTCGTGCAGACGCTTTACAAGAAGGATGTGACGATCACCGCCAAGCCGCCGTCTGACGGCAACAACTGGCTGCTCACGATCGTCTCCAGCGTCCTGCCCGTGCTGCTGTTCTTAGGGCTCTGGATCTACATGACCCGGCAGATGCAGGGCGGCGCCGGCAAGGCGATGGGATTCGGCAAGTCGAAAGCCAAGCTTCTGACCGAGGCGCAGGGACGCGTGACGTTCGAGGACGTCGCCGGCGTCGACGAAGCCAAAGAGGACCTGCAGGAGATTGTCGAATTCCTGCGCGACCCGCAGAAGTATCAGAAACTTGGCGGACGCATCCCGCGCGGCGTGCTGCTGGTCGGCCCTCCGGGCACGGGCAAGACCCTGACCGCTCGGGCGGTCGCGGGTGAAGCCAATGTGCCTTTCTTCACCATCTCGGGTTCCGACTTCGTCGAAATGTTCGTTGGCGTCGGCGCGAGCCGCGTGCGCGACATGTTCGAGCAGGCGAAGAAGAACGCGCCCTGCATCATCTTCATCGACGAAATTGACGCAGTCGGTCGCCATCGCGGCGCCGGCCTCGGCGGCGGCAATGACGAGCGCGAACAGACGCTCAACCAGTTGCTCGTCGAGATGGATGGCTTCGAGCAGAACGAAGGCATCATCATCATCGCCGCGACTAACCGGCCCGACGTGCTGGATCCCGCGCTTCTGAGGCCCGGCCGCTTCGACCGTCAGGTGGTGATCTCAAACCCGGACTTCATCGGCCGCGAGAAGATTCTCAAGGTCCATGTCCGCAAAGTCCCGCTCGGGCCCGACATCGATCTCAAGGTCGTGGCGCGCGGAACGCCGGGCTTCTCTGGCGCGGATCTCATGAATCTGGTCAACGAAGCAGCGCTGCTTGCGGCCCGACGGGGAAAGCGCGTCGTCACCCGTCAGGAATTCGAGGATTCACGCGACAAGATCATGATGGGCGCTGAACGGCGCACGCTCATCATGACCGAACAGGAAAAGCGGCTGACCGCTTATCACGAGGCCGGCCACGCGCTCGTCTCGGTCTCGATGCCCGCTTCGACCCCCATTCACAAAGCCACGATCATTCCGCGCGGCCGCGCGCTCGGCATGGTGCAGTCGCTGCCGGAGCGCGATCAGATCTCGCAGAGCTTCGAGGAACTCATCGCCATGCTGACGATGGCGATGGGCGGTCGCGTCGCCGAGGAATTG
>DATCEJ010000222.1:0-5965 GCA_036510135.1 Roseiarcus sp.
GTCTCCGCCGACTATTCGCAGATCGAGCTGCGTCTTCTGTCCGAGGTTGCCGACGTACCGGCGCTGCGCAAGGCGTTCCAGGACGGCGTCGACATTCACGCCATGACCGCGTCGGAAATGTTCGGCGTGCCGGTCAAGGACATGCCGGGAGAGGTCCGCCGTCGCGCCAAGGCGATCAATTTCGGCATCATCTACGGCATTTCCGCCTTCGGCCTCGCCAACCAGCTCGGCATCGAGCGCGAGGAAGCCGGAGCCTACATCAAGAAATATTTCGAGCGCTTCCCCGGCATTCGCGATTACATGGAAGCGACGAAGACAATTGCGCGCGCCAACGGCTATGTCACCACCTTGTTCGGCCGCAAGTGCCACTATCCGCGCATCAACGCCTCCAACCCTTCGGAGCGCGCCTTCAACGAACGCGCCGCCATCAATGCGCCCCTGCAAGGCACGGCCGCCGACATCATTCGTCGCGCAATGGTCCGTATGGATGACGTTCTTACGAAAGCGGGCCTGAGCGCGCAGATGCTGCTCACGGTTCACGATGAACTGGTGTTCGAGGCGCCGGACGAGGAAGTCGAGGCGACCTTGCCGATTGTCGCCAAAGTGATGGTCGACGCGCCGGAGCCCGCGGTTCGGCTGCATGTGCCGCTCAGGGTCGACGCGCGTGCGGCGCAGAACTGGGAAGAGGCGCATTAGGGTGTCAAGGCGTCCTCGGTCGATGTCCGTCATTGCGACCCCCGGGTCTCAGCCCGGGGGGAAGCAATCCAGGGGCCGCCGCGCTCTATGATCTCTCGATTGCTTCGTCGCCCGAGCCCGTCGAAAGACGGGCGTTCTAATGAACGCGCTCCTCGCAATCAGGGCTTTGCATGAGCTGCATCGCTGATCGTTACCGCGCGCTCGTTTCGGAGCGCGGGTTCGAGTCCGGCCCCGCTCAAGCGAAGCTTGTTGGCAAGCTTGACGCCCTTGCCGTCGAACTGAAAGGCTACAAAGCGGAGGGGAAGCCGAGCGGCCTCTCAAGGCTGTTCGGCGTGAAGCCTGCTGAGCCCCCGCGCGGCCTTTACATCCATGGGCCAGTTGGCCGCGGCAAAACAATGCTGATGGACATGTTTTTCGACGCGGTCGAGGGGCCGCGCAAGCGCCGGGCGCATTTTCACGCTTTCATGGCTGATGTGCACGCCCGCCTCAATCAATGGCGCCAGGCGCGTAAGCGCGGAGAGGTCGCTGGCGAGGACCCGATCGCGCCGGTTGCAGCGGATCTGGCGCGCGAAGCCTCGCTCCTTTGCTTTGACGAATTTTCCGTGCGCGACATTGCGGATGCGATGATTTTGAGCCGGTTGTTCACGGCCCTGTTTGCGATGGGCGTGGTGGTGGTGGCGACGTCGAACGTTGCGCCGGACGACCTCTACAAGGACGGACTCAATCGCGCGCTTTTCTTGCCGTTCATCACGCTCGTCAAAGAGCGGCTCGAGGTCGTCGAACTCAACGCCCGCACCGACTACCGGCTTGAGAAGCTTAAGCGGGCGCCAGTCTATTACGCGCCGCTCGGACGGAAGGCGGATGCCGCACTCGACGCTGCGTTCCTGACGCTGACCGGCCACGAGCGCGGCGAGTCAACCCAGATCGAGCTTCTCGGTCGCCATCTCGATGTACCGCAGGCGATCGATGGCGTCGCCCGGTTCGATTTCGACGCGCTTTGCCGGCGCCCGCTTGGCGCGGCGGACTATCTCAAGCTTGCGCAGCGCTTTCATACCCTTGTGCTCGACCGCATCCCCGTGATCGCCGCCAGCGAGCGCAATGAGGCGAAGCGCTTCATCATTCTGATCGACGCCCTCTATGATATGCGCGTCAAGCTGATCGCCTCGGCCGCCGGCGAACCGGAAACGCTCTATTCAGGCGCTGATGGCGCGGAGGCGTTCGAATTCGCGAGGACTGCGTCGCGGCTCTTCGAGATGCGCTCGGCCGACTACCTCGCGCTCCCACACGGGCGCGAAAGCGGAGCGCAAGCGGGCGATCTCGGCGGCATCGCGGAGACTTAACGGTCATACGAGAAAGGGAGCGCGCGAGGAAAGTGAGCCCGCTCAGGTAAGCTGCGCGTAGCCCTTCGCCGTCGCTTCGCGCTCAATGTCGATCACACGATCGTAGTCAGCTGGCGCCGCGGCCCGAGCGCCCGCAAGCCCAAGCGCGGCCCTCGTCTCGGCGAGGTCCGGATCAGCCAGCGCGTCGAACAACGCCTCGCGCACCTCCGCGATTGTCGAAGCCGGAAGGCTGGCCGAAGCGATGAACGGCAAGCAAGGCGAGAGCGGGCTCTTGGCGACGATTGCGACGCGCTTGATCAGGTCAGGACGGCCCCGTTCAAGAAGCGCGAAGCTCACGCAATCGATTGAAGCGAGCTCTGCGCCGCCCTCGGCGACTGCGATCAGACTCGCTTCATGCGAGCCCGTGACGACCGTCGCACGGAAGAACGGCGCACCGCCCGCGATCGGCGCAATCGTTACGCGGAACAGGTTCATGCCGGTGTTGCTGTCGTGAGTGTTCAGCGCGGCGACGGCGCCGCGAAACTCACCGAGCGCTCGGCGCGGATCGTCCGCACGCCGAATGATGAAGCTTCGGTGCAAGGCGTCTTCGCAGCCGGGAAATGAATATTCTGGCGCGGCGATCAACGTGACTGTCTCTTTGAGAGCGGTCACATAGGGGTAGCCGCATGTCTGACCGAAGATGAGGCCCGGATGTCGCCAGAGCGGGGCGAGGTCGCCGTCTCGGGCCAGTCTCGGCGGCGCTTGAACGCCGGCCTCTGCAAGGCGGGCGATTATCGACGCCCACAGCGCATCGTTCGCAGCAGCCGTCCAGGGGAAATCATACATCGGCAGACTTGCGATCAGCGTTCCGCTGCTCACGCGATCCGCCGGTCCCAGCCTGGATGAACCGGATTGTCGTGCGGCCTTAAGAGATAGCGCCGCGCTACATCGAGATAGCTCCGGTAGACGAGGCCGCCATTGCGCCTGATTAACGCCGCCCGGTTGAGCCGATAGAATTTCGGGATCTGATACCAGGGCAACCTGTGCCGCAGATGATGCACCGCATGGAGGTTATTGAAGAGAAAGAGCGGCCCGAGGAGCCAGGCGCTCTCGACGATCGCTGTGCGGCGCTCCGCCTCCGGCACGGCGCGATGCTCGGCGAAGGAGCGCACCATGGCGAGGCTTGCGCCGGGATAGACGAAGCAGGCGAGATAGACCCAAAGCGGCATATGGCACATGGCGATCACCCAGATCAGCACTGGCGCGCACAGAATCAGGTGGCGCCCAACGAGGGCGCGGGCGCCGCGTTTGCCCCGCCACGCGTCACGCAGGAGATCGCGGATAAAGCCCCCGATCAAAAAGGCCGGGCCGAGCGTGACCCGGCCCAGGAGCGTCGTCCTTGCATAGGCAAGCGCGCGCCAAACCGGCCCCAATCCGCCCTAGCTCTCCGGGTCCTCCAACCCGTCGCTCGAAGGCGGCTTCGAACTGTTGGAACTGTCCTGGCCCAATCGCCGGCGCAGATCGGCCACCTCAGCCTCGAGCGCCACGATCTGGCGCCTGAGCGAGGCAATCAACTCCTCGACTTCGGCGGGAAGACTCATCCCACCCTTGATTCATATTCCCAGCCCGCAGTCTCGAAAAATCCACCGGCCAAACGCCTTTTCCACGCCCTGTGACATTCCAGACTCACCCCTCCTTGGGAGTTACTAAAAAAATCCTTCCTGTTTCGGTCGTCGACGGCGAGCGCATTCTCTTTGCCCTTCGCCGACAGGGCGCCGCCTGATCCGACCAAGCCGAAATAAATACCATAGATTTCTGTTTTCGTCAAGGCATTGACCGGCCGTGCTCCGGTACGTCACGCTCCACGCGAGGCCCCCTTCGCCGTCGCCAGCGCTCCAGGCTCAAGCTCGCAATAAAGGAGCCGCTCGGGGTCCACTGGGCCGGGTAGCGAGATCTGTCCCTTGGGCGCGCGTTGGAAGCCCATCCGCGTGTAATAGGGTTCGTCCCCGACCAGGAGGACAAGCTTCCAGCCCGCGGCCTTCGACGCATCCAGCGAGCGCTTGACCAGGGCCTCGCCGATTCCCCGGCTCCGGAACACGGGCTCGACGATCAGAGGCCCGAGCAGCAGCGCCGAGGCTTCCCCGATGACGATGGGCGTCATGGCGGAGGCGCCGACCAGAAGCGTGCCGACGCGGGCGACGAAGCTCAGCGCCGGATCGGGGTCCGTCGTCTCGCGAATGCGGTAAGCCGTGCGGGCGAACCGGCCGGGGCCGAACACGCGCTCGTTGAGGCGCTCGACCGGCTCGGCGTCGTCGTCCGTCGCCGGCTCCAGGACAAGTGGGAGATCGTGCATCGCGCCGACTTTAGCACGTTAAGGCGAGGCTGCGAGAGCCTGTCAGGCCCCCGAAACATTGGGGTCGCGCCAGGCCCGCTCAAACGGCAGCCGCCACGCGTGGGGCGCGATCAATTGATAGATCGCCTGCGGCCCCCAGGAGTCCGGCGCATAGACCTTGACTGGCGGCGGCGATTCCTGAAGCGACGCCGAGACCTCCCATAGCCGCTCGATGCCTTCGGCCGAACAGAACAGCGTATGGTCGCCGCGCATGGCGTCGAGGATAAGGCGCTCGTAGGCCTCGAGCACGTCGCCGCCCATTCCGGTATCGCGAATCGCGAATTGAAGGCTCTGCTTGTTGAGTCGCATCCCCGGGCCGGGCCTCTTGCCGTAGAAGGACAGCGAGACCTTCGACTGGTCGGCGAGATCGAATGTCAGATGATCCGGCCCTTGCGATCCAATGCCGGAATCGCCCGGGAACATGCTCTTCGGGGGTTCGCGGAAGGCGATCGAGATGATGCGCTGGCCCTCGGCCAGGCGCTTGCCGGTCCGCAAGTAGAACGGCACGCCCGCCCAGCGCCAATTGTCGATGAAGCATTTGAGCGCGATGAAGGTCTCGGTGTCCGATTCCGGATCGACGCCCGGCTCCTTGCGGTAGCCGATAAACTGACCGCGCACGACATGCGCGGGGTCGATTGGCATGAGCGAGCGGAAAACCTTGTTTTTTTCTTCGCTGATCGGCCCTGGCGCAAGCGAGGTCGGCGGCTCCATCGCCATGAAGCCCAGAATCTGGAACAGATGCGTCACCACCATGTCGCGATAGGCGCCGGTCTGCTCGTAGAAACCGATCCGATTGCCGATGTCGAGCGTCTCCGGCACGTCGATCTGCACATGGTCGATGAAATTGCGGTTCCAGATCGGCTCGAACAGGCCATTGGCGAAACGGAAGGCGAGGATGTTCTGCGCCGGCTCCTTGCCGAGGAAATGATCGATGCGGAAAATCTGGTTTTCGGCGAACACTTTGTGCAACGCCTCGTTGAGCTCGATCGCGCTCTCGAGATCGGTGCCGAACGGTTTTTCCATGATGACGCGCGATCCGCCGGCGAGTTGAGCCTCACTCAGCATCTTGATCGCGGACAGAGCGGCGTTCGGCGGCACGCTCATGTAGTGGACGCGCTGCGCCTCCTCGGCGAAGGACTTCTCCGCTTTGTCGACCGCCTCCTTGAGAGCGCCGGGCCCGGCCGCGATCGGCACGTAGTCGAGCAGCGCTTCGAACGCCGGCCACGCCTCCTTCTTGGGATGATGGGCGTTTCCCTCGAAGACGGCGTCGCGCGCGAGGGCGCGGAAGCCCTCTGCGTCGAGCGCATCGAGCGATACGCCGATGATCCGGCATTTCGAAATGAAGCCGGCGCTCACCAGGTGAAAGAGGCCGGGCAGGAGCTTCTTGTGGGCGAGATCCCCGGTCGCGCCAAACAGGACGACGATCTGAGGCAGCTTGGGGCCGACCCCGACAGGTATTTTCGCCATCGCTATCCCCACGCTCGCCCTTTGATTCCGCGCTCAATCGCGCGTCACTCTCTCGTGTCAGGACGACAGAAACACGACAAAGCCGAGATGC
>DATCEJ010000223.1:0-8740 GCA_036510135.1 Roseiarcus sp.
GTCAACTATTCCGAAGTCGTCGCCAAACTCGTCGAGGCAGGAATCGACGAGGTGACGGTCGACAGCTTGATCGACAAGCTGCAACTGAAGGTGATTCCATTCGACCGAATTCAGGCTTGGCACGCCGGCTCTCTTCGCTCAACCACACGAAAGCTCGGCCTTTCGCTGGGCGACCGCGCCTGCCTCGCGCTGGCTGCGGCCGAAGGCGCGACTGCGCTCACCTGCGAGCGAATCTGGACCAAATTCGAGGCGCCCTGCAGGGTCGAAGCATTGCGGTAGCCGAGGCGCAACCTCATCCCCCGAACACGTCGTTGGTTTGCGCACTGACCCGCACGAAGGTGGTGCGCTTGGGCACCTCTTTGAGATGGGCGGCGCCGATGTAAGTCATCATCGAGCGGACCCCGCCCATGATCTCGCCCATCGTCTCGTCGACCGGACCACGATAGGGCGTCTCGACCGTCTTGCCCTCGGCGGCCCGATAATGGGCGACGCCGCCAGAATGCTTCTTCATCGCGGTCTCCGACGACATGCCGTAGAACGTCATGCCGACCGCGATCGTCTCGCCGCCCCGCTCCTCGTAGCGGATTTGTCCGTCGCATTCGTCATGGCCGGCGAGCATGCCGCCCAGCATGACGAAATCGGCGCCCGCGCCATAGGCCTTGGCGACATCGCCGGGCACGGTGCATCCCCCGTCTGCGCAGACCTGGCCTTTCAGCCCGTGCGCCGCATCGGCGCATTCGATGATCGCCGAGAGCTGCGGATAGCCGACGCCGGTCACCCGCCGTGTGGTGCAGACCGAGCCGGGGCCGATGCCGATCTTGACGACGTCCGCGCCGGCAAGGATCAGCGCCTCCGTCATGTCGCCGGTGACGACATTGCCGGCCATGATCACGGCGTTCGGGTAGTCGTCGCGAACCCGCTTGACCGTCTCGAGGAATTTTTCCGCATAGCCATTGGCGACGTCGAGGCAGATGAACCGGATCGGCGCGGCCTTTGCGACCGCCGCGAGCTTCTTGACGTCGGCCGCCGAGGTGCCGAGCGAATAGAAGGCGTGAGCGCCATCTGATCCAGCAAAAAATTCGGCGAGATTCGGCTCCGGGTAATGCTTGTGCAGGGCGGTGAGGGCTTTGTGCTGGCCCAGCGCACGCGCCATCGCCATGGTCCCGGTCACGTCCATGTTGGCGGCGATAAGCGGAAAGCCCTTCCATTCGGACCCGGTGTGCAAGAAGCGGAAGGCGCGGTCGACGTCGACGGCGCTCCGCGTGTTGAGCGTCGACCGCTTGGGGCGAATGAGGACGTCCTTGAAATCGAGCTTGACGTCGGTCTCGATGCGCATGACTGATCCAACTTATCCTGCGAATGGCGGGACTTCTTCGATTAATCTAGTGAGCGCGGAGGCAAAGCTCAACGAGCGCGCCTTTGGGCGCGAAAAGCGACGGGAGAACGACCGATGGCGGACGAACTGGTTCTGTACACCAACCCGAGGTCGCGCGGCCGCATGGCGCGATGGATGCTGGAGGAGGTCGGCCAGCCCTACAGAGCCGAAATTCTCGAATATGCCGGATCGATGAAGGCGCCCGAATATCTGGCGATCAATCCTATGGGCAAGGTCCCGGCGCTACGGCACGGCGATATTGTCGTCACCGAGGCGGCTGCCATCTGCGCCTATCTTGCCGACGTTTTTCCCGAAGCGGGTTTGGCGCCCCCGCCGGGCTCGCGCCTGCGTGGCCCCTATTACCGCTGGCTGTTCTTCGCCGCCGGACCGGTTGAAGCGGCGAACACCAACAAAGCGCTTAAACTCGTCGTGCCGGCGGAACGGACCATGATGGTCGGCTACGGCACCCAGGAGGGCGTGCTCGGCGCGCTCGAAGATCAGCTCAACCGCTCGGAATACATCGCGGGCGACCGCTTCACCGCCGCGGACGTTTACGTCGGGTCGCATATCGGATCTGGGATGATGTTCGGTATGATCGACAAGCGGCCTGCATTTGAGCGTTATTGGGGGCTTGTGGGCGCCCGTCCGGCCGCTCAACGGGCGCGTGAGATCGACGACAAGCTCGTCGCCGAGCCGCGAAAGGCTGGATGAGGCAGAATCGGACGAATTGGGGAGAGCCATGCGACTGAAGGGCAAGGCGGCGCTGGTGACCGGCGCGGGGCAGGGGTTCGGCTACGGCATCGCCGAGGCCTTCGTTCGCGAAGGCGCGCGGGTGGTGTGCCTGGACGTGAAGGGTGAGGTCGCCGAGGCGGCCGCGAAGCGCCTCGGTCGTGGCGCCATCGCGCTCAAGGCCGACGTCTCAAATCGCGCCGATGTTGAGCGCGCGGCTCACGCCGCGATTGACGCGCTCGGACGCATCGACATCGTCGTCAACAATGCCGGCACCACGCATCGCAACAAGCCTCTCATGGAGGTTGAGGAGGCGGAGTTCGACCGGATTTTCGCCGTCAACGTCAAATCGATCCTGCTCACCGCGCAGGCTTTCGTGCCCCATATGCGCTCACATGGCGGCGGCGTCTTCATCAATATCGGTTCGACCGCGGCTCTGCGCCCGCGCCCGGGCTTGACCGTCTACAATTCCTCGAAGGGCGCGGTGCATGTGATGACGAAGTCGATGGCGGTCGAGTTGGCGCCGGACAAGATTCGCGTCTGCGCGCTCGCTCCCGTCGCCGGCGAGACGCCGCTGCTCGCCATGTTCATGGGCGAGGACACGCCGGAGAAGCGCGCGGCCTTCAAGGCCACGGTGCCGCTCGGCCGGTTCTCGAAGCCGGAGGACATCGGCCTCGCCGCGCTCTTTCTGGCGAGCGACGAGGCGAACTTCCTGACCGGCGTGGTGCTGGAGGTCGACGGGGGCCGGTGCATTTGACGGCTACTCACGCATCCGGAAAGAAGCCCGCCACCTCGGCTTCGAATCCGGGCGGATCGAGAACCCCCACGCCTTCACGCAGGACGCGGGTCTCGATCGCCCACGCATGGCCTCGCCTGTGGTGCGGCCCTGCCGAGAACATTAAGCCGGGGGCGGGGTTCTGCGGTCTGTTCCATGCTGTGCCTCACTTCTCTGGAAAAGCGGAATGATAGCACATCATTCGGAAAATAAGAATGATAGACTTGCAAAATTCGGGGTCGAAAGGCTCCAAGAGGCGCCGACCCCTTGGCCACCCCGGCGGTGCTCATGACGTTATCGGTTGGTCGCAGTGAATGCGGAATCTGCGAGGAGATCCCGCAACGGCCATGCCGCCTTTAGGGTCAAACCCAATTTAAGGAAGAGAGACCGCTTCCCGCGGTTTGGGGAAGTTTCCCGGATGGGTGTTGGAAGGCGGGGGTCGCCGGAAGCGGGCATAGACCGAGCTGAAACCCCGCTGCGCAAGGGTTCCGGCATCCCGAGCGGCGTGCGCATTCACGGTGGAAGCGCTGCAGCCGGCCCCGACCATCGGATTCTCAGGGTCGGCCGCGCCTCGAACGGGGCGCCGCCTTCGGGCAGCGGCAATCGACAGCGACGTTGTGGGCGCCCGGTGAAAGTGGCGTGTTCACAGGGTCGCCTCGAGCTTGTCCCCTCCCAGGTTTTCGTTTACCCGTCGTGCGTCTCTGCATCCGAACCAATTTAGAGATCCCCGGTCGTCGACAACGGGGGAAACAATGAAGATCGTCGTCATCGGCAGGGGCGGTCTGATTGGCTCGAAGACTGTCGCCATCCTCCGCCAGCGCGGCCACGAGTTCGTCGCGGCTCGTGCCGCTCGGCGAAGCGCGGCTCAGCCGAATCGGTCTCGCGGAATGGCTTCGCCGTTTACAGGCGGCGGCCTGAACGTCGGCGCCCGTCAACCGAAGGAGAACTCCATGAAACGCATCCTCTGTTTGCTGCTTATCGCCGCTCTGCCATTTAGCAGCGCGCTCGCGGATGCGCCGAAAGAGAAGAACGCCAAGGTTACCCTGGTCTACCAGCACGAATTGCCAAACGTTCCCGGCAAGAGCATCAAGAGTGTCCTCGTCGAATATGGTCCCGGCGGTTACTCGGGCGGCCACACGCATGCCAAATCCGCCTTCATCTACGCAACCGTGCTTGAGGGCGCGATCCGTAGTAAGGTCAACGATGGACCAGAGAAGGTCTACGAGGCCGGACAGAGCTTCTCCGAAATGCCCGGGGATCGTCACGGCGTCAGCGCCAACGCGAGCGACACAAAGCCGGCCAAGCTCCTTGCGGTGTTCGTGGTGGACACGGACGAGAAGGAACTGACGATCCCATTTGGGAAATGAGCTTTAAGCGCATTTCCCCGATGACGCGGCGCGTTGCCCGCCTCCAGCTGAGCATGGCGGGCGCCTTCGCTTCGAGTCGCCGCAAAGCGAGCAGAGAGGATGCGCGATGAGAATTCTGATCGCCGGCGCGAGCGGTGCGATCGGCCGGCCGCTGGTTCGTAGTCTGAGAGCGAACCGGCACGAAATATTCGCACTTTCGCGATCGGCCGATCCCGCGCTGTTCAAGGAAAATGACGCGGAGCCGGTCATCGCCGATGCATTGGATGGCGCCGCGGTGAAAGCGGCCATCGCCAAGGTCCGCCCCGACGCCGTCATCAACGAGTTGACGTCACTACCCAAGCGCTACACGCCCGCCGAAATGGCGGCGGGAGCGGAACGCGACCGCAAGATCCGTGTGGAAGGCAACATCAACCTGCTTGCGGCGCTTCGCGATGCGGGCGTGCGTCGCTACGTGCTGCAGAGTTCGGGGTTCTGGTACGCGCCCGGCGCCTTGCTTGCGGAGGAGTCAGTTCCGTTCATCTCTAACGCCTCCCCTGCGGTCGAGGCCAGCGCTTGCAGCTATCAGGAAATGGAGGCGCGTGCGTCGGCGACGCCGGGCATCGAGTTCGTCGCGGTGCGTTACGGATTCTTGTACGGTCCCGGCACCTGGTATACGCCGCAGGGCGATATTGGCGATCAGGCGCGGCGCCAGCGGATGCCCATTATCGGTGCGGGCCAGGGCGTCTACAGCTTCGTGCATGTCGACGATGCAGCCGAAGCGACCGCGGCCGCGGTGGGGTGCCCGCCGGGAGCGTACAACATCGTCGACGGCGACCCGTCGCCTCAGCATCTGTGGCTGTCGGCGTTTGCGCGCGCTTCAGGAGCAGCCGCGCCGCCTCGCGTTAGCGAAGAAGAGGCGCTTCGGGCGTCAGGCCCCGACGCAGTCTACTACGCGACCAGACTTAGGGGCGCTTCGAACGAAAAAGCCCGGCGCGAGCTTGAGTTCCGCCCGCGCCGGCTCGAGTGGCTTTAGGTCACACCTCTGCGAAGAATCCGGTGACCTGAGCCTCGAATCCGGGCGGGTCGAGAACCACCACGCCGTCGCGCAGGACGCGCGTCTCAATCGCTCCCGCATGACCGCGCCGGTGGTGGATCATGACGCGACGGTCAGGGTCAAGGATCAGGTAGTGATTGACGCTGGCAAGCGAAAAATAGCCGTCGAGCTTGACCCCGTGATCGTCCGCGGCCGTGCTCGGCGACAGGACCTCGACGACGACGACCGGGTTTGGGATCTCCATCGTGTTGAGGTCGGTGGGCGGCGGGCAGACGACGAGCGCGTCGGGTTCGAACGCGCTTCGCGCGGTGATCCGGACCGTCATCCCGTCAGGGAAAACCTGGCATGACAGGCCCGCGCGTCGAACGCCTTCCCTCAGAGCAATTTGCGCTGACAGCTTGATTAGAGCGTGTCCGGCCCGCTCCGGCGCCATCATGACTGGCTGCCCGTCCCGCAGCTCCCAGCGACCTTGCCTTCCCTCCGCCCAAGGGAGGAAGGCGTCGACGTCCATTTCGTTTCTTGCCGGGCTCGACATGCGCAATCTTAGCATAGCCGGAACTCGCTAGGAAGTTCGCGCAGCCCATGTTAGGCAGCCGCGCCATGCAGCGGATGCGAGTCTTGCGCCATCCGCCCCTCGATCCACATAAGGACGCATGGCGATGGCGGTGATTGAACCGATTTCTATTTCCGAAGGGCTTGCGTTCGACGACGTCCTGCTGCGCCCGGGCCTGAGCGCGGTCATGCCGAGCGGGACGAATATCGCGACTCAGCTCACGCGTACGATTCGCCTCAATCTGCCGATCATCTCCGCCGCGATGGACACCGTTACCGAGGCGAGACTCGCGATCGCCATGGCGGAAGCTGGCGGGATCGGCGTCATCCACCGCAATCTTGCACCAGCGGATCAGGCGGAAGAGGTGCGCAAGGTCAAAAGGTTCGAGAGCGGGATGGTGGTCGATCCGATCACCATCTTTCCCGATTCGACGCTCGCCGACGCGCTCGCCCTCATGCGCCGCGCTTCGATCTCAGGCATCCCGGTGGTCGAGCGCGGGGCGGACGGAAAACCCGCGAAGCTGATCGGCATTCTCACCAACCGCGACGTGCGCTTCGCCGACGATCCGCGCCAGCCGGTGACCGACCTCATGACCCGCAAGGTGGTGACGGTCGGCGAGGGTGTGAACCACGAGGAGGCCCGCCGGCTCCTGCATATTCACCGCATCGAGAAGCTGGTGGTCGTCGACGATGCGCAACGCTGCGTCGGCCTCATCACCGTCAAGGACATCGAGAAGGCGACCACGCATCCCAATGCGGCGAAGGACGTCGACGGGCGCTTGCGCGTCGCCGCCGCCACCACCGTCGGCGACAAGGGGTTCGAGCGCGCGGAGCTTCTGATGGCGGCCGGCGTCGACTGCCTCGTCGTCGACACCGCGCACGGCCATTCCGAGCAGGTGCTGCAACAAGTCCGGCGCATCCAGCGCGTAACAAACAAAGTCTCGGTCATCGCCGGCAATGTGGCGACACGCGAGGGCGCCATGGCGCTCATCGACGCCGGGGCCGACGCGATCAAAGTCGGCATCGGACCGGGCTCGATCTGCACCACCCGCATCGTCGCCGGCGTCGGCGTGCCGCAATTGACGGCGATCCTCGAAGCCGCGGAGGCCGCGCGCGCATCCGGCGTGCCGGTGATCGGCGATGGGGGCGTTAAATATTCCGGCGATCTTGCCAAGGCGATCGCGGGCGGAGCGGATAGCGTGATGATCGGTTCGCTGCTCGCCGGCACCGACGAGAGCCCGGGCGAAGTGTTCCTCTACCAGGGGCGCTCATACAAGAGCTACCGGGGCATGGGCTCGCTTGGCGCAATGGCGCAAGGGTCGGCCGACCGCTACTTCCAGCAGGACGTGAAGGACCAGATGAAGCTCGTGCCCGAAGGCGTCGAAGGGCAGGTGCCCTATCGCGGCCCGGTCGGCGCCATCGTGCACCAGCTCGCCGGAGGCCTGCGCGCGGCCATGGGCTATGTCGGGGCGGAAACGATCCAGGAGTTCCAGCAGAAGGCGCGCTTCATGCGCATCACCAGCGCCGGGCTTCGCGAGAGCCACGTCCACGACGTCGCCATCACCCGCGAGAGCCCGAACTATCATCCGACAGGCGCGTGAGAGACTGGATCCATGCTGACTGTCCACCACCTCAACAATTCCCGCTCGCAGCGCGTTCTGTGGCTGCTTGAGGAGCTCGGGTTACCGTACGAGATCGTCTATTACGAGCGCGACCCGGCGACCCGCCTCGCGCCGCCGGAATTGCGCAAGGTCCATCCGCTCGGCAAGTCGCCAGTGCTGGTCGATGGGGAGCACACCGTCGCGGAGACGGGCGCGATTGTCGAATATCTGGTTGAGAAGGCCGGCGGCCGGCTGCGCCCCGCCGAGGGCGCGCCCGAGAGGCTGCGCTGGGCCTACTGGCTGCATTTCGCGGAGGGCTCGATGATGCCGCCGCTCGTGCTCGACCTGGTCTTCATGACCGCGCCCGGCCGGGCGCCGGAAGCTTTGCGCTCGACGGCGCAGGCGATTTCAGACGCAACGCGCAAAGGCTATATCGCGCCGCAGCTCAAGACCCTGTTCGATTTCATCGAAGCGGAGTTGAGCGAGAGCGAATGGTTCGCCGGCGATGACTTCTCGGCGGCCGACGTGATGATGAGCTTTCCGCTCGAAGCGGGAGGGTCGCGGGCCGGAGCGTTCGAGGGCCGGCCGAAGCTAAAAGCCTTTGTCGAGCGCATCCACGCCCGGCCCGCCTATCGCGCGGCGCTCGCCAAGGGCGGACCTTACGCCTACGCGGAATAGGACGCCGGTTTCCTAGGGCGCGCCGGCGCCAGCGCCTCGGCGATGCTTCTGGCTCAGAACCTGGAACTCGCCGATTTCAGGCGTTGCCGGCGACCTGGACTTCGCGGAAATCAATGGGGCGATGCGGCCTCGCGGCGAGCGCAAGCGAGGTCTGCAGCGCCTCGAGGTCGGCCGCTTCGCGCGGCTCCCAACCGCAAGGACATTGGTCGTCGCCGCAATGCGCGGCGGCAACCTCACCATAGAGCAAGCCAACCGCGGTCGCCGCGAGACTCAAGGCAGCCATGGGCGGGAGGCGGGTCGATTGCATGATTCCGCAAAAGGCCATCCGCATCGACCTTTTCAGCTGGTCCAGGGCTGCAATCGTCTCGTCATCATTTGAGGCGGCAATCTGCATGGCGAATTGTCTCTCGGCTTCTGTCGGCATGAGCCGACGACCGGTCCAGAGGTAGAGAAGCGCCAATCGAGCCGCAAGCCGTTGCGATCATTTCGCAATTAGAACAATTTCAAACGCGGCTGTTGTAAGATCGCGAGCGGTGGGACCCGATGCGGAAGACAGACCGCTGTTCAGTGATAGACTGATGGGGCCAAGGCCGTCATCGCGAGGAGCGAAGCGGCGATCCAAGTGATCGT
>DATCEJ010000224.1:0-2102 GCA_036510135.1 Roseiarcus sp.
GGGCCGCGATTCGCGGCCCTGAGATCGGGATAGCTCCGCATGCCCCTCCCAGCCGATATTCTGCTCAAGACAATCGACGGCGACGTTCGCGCGCTCGGCGACTTCGCGGGCCAGGCGCTGCTGATCGTCAATGTCGCAAGCCAGTGCGGCTTCACTTCGCAATACGCGGGCCTGGAAGCTTTGCACCGGCGCTTTCGCGCGCGCGGCTTCGCCGTGCTCGGCTTTCCGTGCGACCAGTTCGGCCATCAAGAGCCGGGGGACGAGGCTGCAATCCGCAAGTTTTGCACCGACGAGTACGACGTGACGTTCCCGATGTTCGCCAAGATCGAAGTCAATGGCGCAAACGTCCATCCGCTGTTTCAAACGCTCAAAAAGGAAGCGCCCGGCCTTTTGGGCACGCAGGCGATCAAGTGGAACTTCACCAAGTTCCT
The DNA here is from genome assembly GCA_036510135.1 of Roseiarcus sp. GTDB lineage: Bacteria > Pseudomonadota > Alphaproteobacteria > Rhizobiales > Beijerinckiaceae > Roseiarcus. The sequence continues at coordinate 432 of DATCEJ010000224.1, forward strand.
GGTCGACAGGCAGCTTCGGGTTGTGCGCCGCTATGCGCCTAGCGAGAAGCCAGAGAGGCTCTCGGACGACATTGCGGCGGCGCTCGGCTGAACGCCTTCGGTCTTCCGGCTTCCCGCTCCTGGAGTCATACATGTCCGCCAAAGCCCTCCTTGTCACCGGCGCCTCGCGCGGCGTCGGCCGCGCCTGCGCCCTGCTCGCCGCGCATACCGGCTGGGCTGTCGGCATCAATTATCGCGAGGACGCGAAAGCGGCCGAGGCCGTCGTCGAGGCGATCGCCAAAGGCGGCGGCCGCGCCATCGCGCTCAAGGGCGACATCGCCGTCGAAGCCGATGTGCTCGGCATGTTCGACGCGGCGGCCAGGGCGCTGGGGCCTCTCACCGCGGTCATTGCCAATGCCGGGATCGTCGCGCCGGCGGCGAAGCTTGCGGAGATGAGCGTCGAGCGCATGCGGCGGATCTTCGAGGTCAATGTGCTCGGCGCCTATCTCACCGCCCGCGAGGCCACGCGGCGAATGGCGAAGTCCTCAGGAGGCGCGGGCGGATCAATCGTCATGATGTCATCGGCCGCCGCGCGCCTCGGCTCGCCGAACCTCTATGTCGACTACGCCGGTTCCAAGGGGGCGATCGACACCCTGACCTTAGGGCTAGCCAAGGAACTCGGCCCCGAGGGCGTCCGGGTCAACGCCATCCGTCCGGGGCTCATCGACACCGATATCCACGCCAGCGGCGGCGATCCGGACCGCGCACACACTCTGGGCGCGACCGCTCCGATGGGGCGCCCAGGCACGGCTGAGGAAATCGCCGAGGCGGCCGTCTGGTTGATCAGCGACGCGGCGTCCTATGTAACCGGCGCGCTGCTCGACGTTGCGGGAGGCCGTTGACAGGCGGCTCCGCGCAAACCTTCCCGCATGAGTTTCGTCGCCCGAGCCCATGCTTTGAGAATCGCGCTCTCCAACCCGTGCGGGAGGCGCGGTTTGACGCCTTGCGCTCGCACGGCTTAGTTAGCGCGTTCAGCAAACCAATAACCAGTGGTGGGGTCGTGGGGCGCGTCCTTCCTGATTTCGCGCGCCTTTGTCCTTGGTCCCTTCCCATTGCGGTCAAATCGGCGGCGCAATCGCATAAGCTCTCGCACTCGGAGCGTTGACCGTGACCACGGAAACGAGTCGAACAATCCTGCCAAGCGCGACGGGGGTCGCCGCGCGGCAGGCCATCGCCTTCCTTCGTGCGCGCGACGTTCCAATCGCATCGCTGTTGAGCCGCGCCGGCGTTTCGGAGAGTGACATTGACAACCCTCAGCGTCGCATCGCGGCCATGACGCAAGGCAAGATTCTTGAGTACGCGGCGGAGACCCTGGGGGACAGCGAGTTTGGATTGCACCTCGCCCAAAGCACGAACCCACGCGAAGCCGGGTTGCTGTTCTATGTCTCCTCCGCCGCCGAAGGCGTCGGCGATGCGCTGGCGCTCGCCGCGCGCTATTGCCGCATCGTCAACGAGGCGGTGCGTCCGAAGCTCGTTCGATCCCGGGAGGGGATGACGATCGAGATCAGGTTCGTCGGCGTTCCCAGGCATTTTGCTTGGCAAAACACGGAATTCATTGTCGCCGCCCTGATCAAGGGTTTGCGGGAGATGGCCGGACGCGACTTTCGGCCGACGCAAGTCGGTTTCACTCTG
>DATCEJ010000225.1:0-6802 GCA_036510135.1 Roseiarcus sp.
ATGCGAAGAGCAACGCGGAGGAAACGAAGTTTATCAATAGGACTCTTGATGGGTATGCATCTCTTCCGGGCTTGTTTTTCACTTTTGCAGAGCGAGTGAAGAAGCAGACGGCCTTGAGATGTGAGCAGTGCGGTAATCAACACTCGCATACAGGTGAAAGTGGCGTCGATGTGATTCTCACGGTGGAGATGATCAAGCATGCCGCGATGCATCAGCACGAGTATCTCACACTTGTTTCGAGCGATCGCGATTTCATCCCGCTGTTGTCTTATCTGAAGGATCAAGGCGAGCGCGTACTTCACGTTGCAACACAAGACCCAAATCGTGAAATGCGTTCGCTCACCTGGAAACAAATTGGGTTGAGAGAGCGCTACGCCCACTTGTGTCAAATTGACTCTGGCGATAAATATATCATCTTCACGACGCCAACTTTGAATGATCTCACCCGAGAGGCTCAGACCATTCTAAGCGAACAGGGCAGTCAGTGTGAAGTGATTGACTTAGCTGACGCAACAGCGATCCCTGATAAAGACTTAAGATTCGTGCTTGAGAACCAAAATATATTTTTTCGAAGAAAGGAAGCTGCTAACAGTACTTCCTCATTTGCGTACAACAATTTGTATGAGAGCATTGGCCGTTTTAGGGCAGCTTTGCGTATTGGCGATGTTATTGGAGACAGACTTCCCTACGTGATGCACTCGGGGTCTTTATACGCCTGTGGAGGCGATCAGAATTCGAGGTGGATAGTTTTATCTAACGCTGACATGATGGAACCTTGGCGAAACCGGCCGCTGCCTCCTGCTCGGCCCTGATCCGAGTTGATCACGCCACCCTCTCCTTCGATTTCGACAACTGCATCTTCATTGCCTGTACGATCCGAGCTTCACGCCATCGAGCGCCAGATCGAAGCGGGCATCGATTGCTTCATGGCCCGATACGGCGCGCCTGAGGCGTCAGCCCTTTAAACATAGATAGTAGGTATTTATACCCACTAGCGGGCGTAAATGGCTCACCGCGAGCGCGCTTTTTTTGCACTGCACTCTTGAATAAGCCTACTCACTATATTATAAGCATGCTTATGTTATCGCTCGCTCAGAAATGGACGGTTTCCCCTGCCCGCGATCTTGGCTTCGCGCTCCATGACGTTGCTCGTCTGCTCAGAACCTATTCCAACCAGCGCGCCCGGGAGCTCGGCACGACCCGCGCCCAGTGGGCGGTGCTCTCGCGGCTGCAACGCTGCGAGGGCGCGAAACAGAACGAGCTGGCCGAGGCGCTCGACCTCGCGCCGATCACGCTTGGGCGGCTGATCGACAAACTGACCGCGGCCGGCCTCGTCGAACGCCGCGACGACGCAACCGACCGGCGCGCCAACCGTCTCTATCTCACCGACAAGGCAGCCCCCGCGTTGAAAGACCTGGGTGCGCTCGCCGAGGACTTGATGGGCCGGGCGCTGGCGGGCGTAGACGAACGGACGGTCCACGCCATGCACGCCAGTCTGATGACGATGAAAGCCAATATCAAGAACGAATTGATTGCTGGAGCCGAATCCAAGTGACCCAACCCAAGCCAGTTTCCGGGCGCGATCCCTCTGGGGAGGACGATCCGCCCGCTACGCCCCAGCCGGCGCAGCCCTTGCCCTTCACACCGCCGAAGGGCGCCGCGCCGCAAACGCAATCGGGGCAGCCGTCGGCACAGCCGATTCAGTTCGCCCCGGCGCGGACGCCAGCGCCGGGTCCGCAAGCGCCGCCTTCGGCGCCGCAGCCTTCCACAGCGCCGCCAGCCGCGCAGGCGCCGCTCGTCGTCAAGCGGAAGCGCCGCTTCAGCCGGTTCGTAATGCTCGTGGTCATTCCGCTTGTCGCGCTCGCGTTCGGTTTCAGCTGGTGGCTGTCGAGCGGGCGCTATGTCTCGACCGACAACGCCTATGTCGGCGCGGACAAGTCGCTGATCACGCCGCAAGTCACCGGCGCGATCGTCGCCGTGCATGTCGTCGAGGGCCAGAAGGTCAAGGTCGGCGATCCGCTGTTCGACATCGATCCCAAGCCTTACGAGATCGCGCTCGCCCTCGCCAAAGGCAAGCTCGAAGCGGCCAAGGTCGAATTCGCCAATCTGAAGTCCTCGTACACGAGCAACATCGACCAGATCAAAATGGGCGCGGATGCGGTGCAGGTGCGCCAGGCAGACTTCGACCGCAAGAACCAGCTCGCCATCTCGCGCGCGGGCACGGCCGCCGATCGCGACACCTCGATGGCCGCGCTCATTCAGGCCAAGCAGCTCCTCGAACTGGTCAAGTCGCAGCAGGATACGGTCAAGGTGAAGCTCGGCGGCACCGCCGCCGATGCGACGATCGACCAGTTTCCCGACTACATGCAGGCGAGCGCCGCGGTCGACGACGCCGAGCGCAACCTGCGCAACACGAAAGTGCTGGCTCCAATCGACGGGGTCGCGACGCAGGTGCCTCAGATCGAGCTCGGCCGCGTGGCCGCCGCCGGCCAGCCGGTGTTCGCGGTCGTCGCCAATACCGGCCTTTGGGTTGACGCCAACCCGAAGGAATCGGACCTGACCTACGTGCATGTGGGCTTGCCGGCGACGGTGAGCGTCGACACCTTCCCGGGACGGGAATGGAAAGGGACGGTCTGCTCGATCGCGCCCGGAACCGGCGCTCAATTCGCGATCCTGCCGCCACAGAACGCAAGCGGCAACTGGGTCAAGGTTGTCCAGCGCGTGCCGCTTCGCTTCTGCTTTGACGCGAATGAGGACACGACGGGCTTGAGAGCGGGCATGAGCACGTACCTGACGATCGACACCGGACGCACCCGCACGCTCGCCGGCACGCTCGAGGGGCTCAAGCGGTGGGTGGTCGGCTACGTCGACACGCTCCTGGGGGCGCGGACCGCCGTCATCCGATGAACGCGCAAGCGCCCGCCCCGCCGCTCTACGAGACGATCTCGCCGACGCTCAAGTGGCTGCTCACCGTCTGCATCATGATGGCGACGATCATGCAGGCGCTCGACACCACGATCGCCAATGTCGCCCTGCCCTATATGCAGGGGTCGCTTGCGACGACGCAGGATCAGATCAACTGGGTGTTGACGTCCTACATCGTCGCCGCCGCGATCATGACCTCGCCGCTCGGCTGGATGGCGACGCGCTTCGGGCGCAAGAAGCTGTTCATCGTCTGCACCGCCGGGTTCACCGTCGCCTCGATGCTGTGCGGCATCGCGCTCTCGATCGAGCAGATGGTCGCCTACCGGCTGTTGCATGGGGTGTTCGGCGCGGCGCTCGTGCCGTTGAGCCAGGCGGTGATGCTCGACATTTTCCCCCCCGCCAAGCGCGGCTCGGCAATGGCGATCTGGGGCATGGGCGTGATGCTCGGCCCGATCATGGGCCCGACGCTCGGCGCCTGGCTCACCGACTCCTATTCGTGGCGCTGGGTGTTCTTCGTCAATCTGCCGTTCGGCATCCTCACCACCGTGGGCCTTTGGATCTTCATGAGCGAGACGCCGACCCGGCGCGACGTGCCCTTCTCCTGGTTTGGGTTCCTGAGCCTGTCGCTCGGCATCGGCGCGTTGCAAATGATGCTCGACCGCGGCGAACAGCTCGGCTGGTTCGAGTCGCCCGAAATCTGGATCGAGACGATCCTGGCGATCGTCGGCTTCTATTTCTTTCTCGCCGATTGTTTTACGTCTGAGCGGCCGTTCATCAGCGTGCGCATCTTCCGCGACTGGAATTTCTCCATTGCGCTTGTCTTCATGTTCCTGGTCGGCATCATCCTCTTGGCGACCATGGCGCTGATCACGCCGTTCATTCAGGTTCTGCTCAACTACCCGGTGCTGTCGAGCGGCTACCTGCTCGGCACGCGCGGGATCGGGACGTTCGTGTCGATGTTTTTGGTCGGGCGCCTGAGCGGCAAGGTCGACGCGCGGCTCCTCATCTTCATCGGTCTGGTGCTGGCGTCGGGATCGCTATGGCAGATGGTCGGCTGGTCGCTCGAGGTGCCCGCCTGGACGATCGCGATCAATTCGATCGTACAGGGCTTCGGTCTCGGCTTCATCTTCGTGCCCCTCAACACGATCGCCTTCGCGAGCCTGCCGGGCGAATTGCGCACCGAGGGCGCGGCGCTGTGGACGCTCATCCGTAACATCGGCTCGGCGGTCGGCATCTCGGTCGTCATCGCGCGCTTGACCAGCATGACGACCATGTTCCACAGCCAACTGGTCGAGCACGCGACGCCGTTCAACGATGCGCTCAGAATGCCAAGCGCCTCTCTGGTTTGGGGACATGGGCTGCCCAGCATGGCGATGCTTGAAGGGATCATCACCCAGCAGGCGGCCGCGATGGCCTATTCGAACGATTTCCTGTTCATGACGCTGATCTCGCTCTGCGCCTTCCCGCTGCTTGCGCTGATCCGCTCGCCAAAGTCTGTCGCGACGGCCGCTTCGCGTGAAGCCGCGGCGCATGCGGTGATGGACTAACCCAACCGGGCCCTGCGACGCTCAGCGGGGCGCGCCGGCTACGACGGTTGCGCGATCCCAAGCACCAGGTCGGCTAGCCGCTCAGCCGCGTCCGGCACGCCGATCGATTTCGCCGCCATCGCCGCGGCCTCGAGTTTCGCCGGCGCGCCAAGAGCGTCTCGCAGAATGGCGGCCAACCGCTCGGGCGTGAACCCGGTCTGCGGCACGACGGTCGCGCCGCCGGCCTTCGCGAGCGCCGCTGCGTTCGCCGCCTGATCCTGATCGAGCGCATGCGGGAACGGCACGAGGACGGAGGCGCGCCCGATGACCGCGAGCTCCGAGACGGTCGAAGCGCCGGCGCGACCGATGATGAGATGAGCTGCGGCGATCCTTCCCGGCAAGTCCGCGAAAAACTCCGCGATCTCGACCGGAAAGTTCATTCGCGCGCAAGCCGCCGCCACGCGCGCGCTGTCCTCGCCGCGCGCTTGCTGGGTTAGGCGAATCAACTGCCGCTCGTCCTGATTCAAGAGCGCGATCGCCGCAGGCACGACATCGGCCATGATTCGGGCCCCCTGCGAGCCGCCTGTCACCAGAAGGTTCAAGCGCTGCCCGATGGGCTCGGGATAGGGAATCGCGGCGGCGGCGATGACCGACGGTCGAACCGGATTGCCGGTCACGCACGCTTTGGCCTGATCGACGCCCTTCAAGCCCGGAAACCCGCAAGCGACAGCGTTGACGCGCGGGCTTAAGAAACGATTGGCGCGTCCCATCACCGCATTCTGCTCATGCAGAATGGATGGAATTCTGAGGAGCCACGCGGCGAGTAGCGGCGGCACGGTCGGATAGCCGCCAAAGCCAACGACGGCGCGCGGCTTGATGCGGCCGAGCTTGACGGCCGCGGCTGCGAGGCCTGCGCCCAGGGTCAGCGAAGCGCGCGCCTTGGCCAGCGCGCCGGCCTCGGTGGTCGTCGCGGACGGAAAGGCATGAATTGCGCGCGCGGGAAAATCCGTACCGAATTTGAGTGCCCGGCTGTCGGTTGCCAGCTCGACTTCGGCGCCCCGCTTTGCCAAGGCGGCTGCCAGCGCCGCCGCGGGAAAGAGATGTCCGCCCGTGCCGCCCGCCGCGAGCAGAATCGAGCGCTCCGAACTCATCCCTCGTTCGCCGCTGGGTGGTCGAGATCAGCGGCCGGTCGTTTGCGCGTCGCCGCAATGAGGAAGCCCATGCCGAGCCCCAGCGCAAGCAGAGACGAGCCGCCATAGGAGATGAACGGGAGGGTCATTCCCTTGGCCGGCATGGCCCGCAAGTTGACCGCCATGTTGATCCAGCTCTGCACTCCAAACATGACAGTCAGTCCGGCGGCCGCGAGCCGGCAGAACGGGTCTGGGTTTCGCGCGGCGAGCATAAGCGCGCGCAAGACAATGAAGGCGAAGAAGGCGATCAGCGCCATGCAAGCGATCATGCCGAATTCTTCGCCTGTCACGGCGAAAACAAAATCGGTGTGCGCGTCTGGGAGGATTCGCTTGTAGACGCCTTCGCCCGGGCCTCGCCCAAACCAGCCGCCGGAGAGAATGCTCTGCAACGCGGTATCGACCTGAAACGTGTCGACCATACCGCCTGTCGAATCGGGATCGAGAAACCGCAGAACGCGCTCGTGCACATGCGGCGACAGTTTGAAAACGGCGAACCCGCCGGCCATGCCCATGCCCCCGACGGCGACCACCCAGAACCAATGCAGACCGGCCAGGAAGAAGAGCGCCGTCCACACGACCGCAACCAGCATCGTCTGGCCGAAGTCGGGCTGGAGGATGAGCGGCACAATGGCGATCGGCAGCAGCAGGAAGGACAGAAGTTTCGCCCAAATTGCGGTCGGGCCTGTCCGGCCCCCTTCCGTGAACGCCCAAGCAGCGAGCACGACGAACGCCGGCTTGATGAACTCCGAGGGTTGCAGGCCGAAGATCCAGCGCCTCGCCCCTTTGACCTCAGCGCCGAACATGAGCGCGAGAATGATGAGCGCGAACGACACGGCGAATGTCAGCAGCGCCGCGCGGCGCACATGCCGCGGCGAGAGAAACGAGGTTGAGATCATCAGCGCCGCCGTTGGGAGCAACATCAACGCCTGGCGGTTGACGAAGTGGAAAGTCGAGAGATTGAGCCGCTCCGCGACCGCCGGACTTGCCGCTAGGGCCATCACCAGGCCGATCACCATCAGCGCTATGAACGATCCGATCAGCCACCGGTCGGCAGTGCGCATCCAATCGGCGACGGGGCCGCGTTCCACTCTCGAAACCATGCGCTCTATCTCCCCGTTTGCGTGTGCGCTTCGGCTGCCGCGCGCTGCTCAAGCCATTTAG
>DATCEJ010000226.1:0-4159 GCA_036510135.1 Roseiarcus sp.
GGACAAGGCTCCGAAGCCCGTTAAACTGTCCGCGCCGGTACGAGCGCGATACGGTGATTGGGGCGAAGAGCCAGGCGGATTTTCATCAGGGCCAGCGGAGCGATCCTTGCCGCGTCAACAGGCCGTAGACATGACCGCGCCAGAGACTTTCACACCCGCTTCGAAGACACCCTTGACCAAGGGGCGCCGTCCAGACATGACAGTCTACTCAATCCCCATCGAACGCCGATGCCGGACCAGCGCCAACGACAACAACACGACGATCGCCGCTCCCTGAGCTGTTCATCCGTGACCTCCCGTCGGGGTTGCCGCCTGCCGCTCGCCTCACTATAGCTGCGCCGCTCAATAATCTCACCCCAACCGAAAGGCGCCAGTCCGTGGCCTTCCTCGCCGACGTCCTCTCTCGCGTTAAGCCATCCGCGACCATCGCGATGACGCAGAAGGCGCGCGACCTCAAAGCCAAAGGACGGGAAGTGATTTCGCTTTCGGTCGGCGAGCCGGATTTCGACACGCCCGACAACATCAAGCATGCCGCGATCAAGGCGATCGAACGCGGCGAGACCAAGTACCCGCCCGTGCTCGGCATTCCACCGTTGCGCGAGGCGATCGCGGCCAAATTCAAGCGCGAAAACGGCCTCGACTACAAGGCGACCGACACGATCGTCGCGACCGGGGGCAAGCAGATCCTTTACAACGCCTTCCTGGTCACCATGAACGAGGGCGACGAGGTCATTATCCCGGCGCCCTATTGGGTGAGCTATCCGGAAATGGTCGCGATCAACCGCGGCACGCCGGTCGTCGTGCCGACGACGATAGAAAACGGATTCAAATTGCAGGCGGCGGATCTGGAGCGCGCGATCACGCCGCGCACCAAGTGGCTTGTCCTCAACTCGCCTTCGAACCCGTCGGGCGCGGCCTACACGGAGAGCGAGCTGAAAGAGCTCACCGACGTGCTGATGCGCCACCCGCATGTGTGGGTGCTGACCGACGACATGTACGAGCATCTGGTCTATGGCGACTTCAGGTTCACGACGCCGGCGCAGATCGAGCCAGGCTTGAAGGCGCGCACGTTGACCATGAACGGGGTCTCGAAATCCTACGCCATGACCGGCTGGCGCATCGGCTACGCGGCCGGGCCGACCGAGCTCATCAAGGCCATGGACATGGTGCAGGGGCAGCAGACCTCGGGCGCCTGCACGATTGCGCAATGGGCGTCGGTCGAGGCCCTGAACGGCCCGCAGGACTTCATGCCCGTGCGCCGCAAGGCGTTCGAGGAGCGTCGCGATCTTGTCGTATCGATGCTCGGCCAGGCGAAGCATCTGCAGTGCCCAAAGCCGGAAGGCGCGTTCTACGTCTATCCGTCCTGCGCGGGCGCGATCGGCAGGAAAGCGCCGTCAGGCAAGGTGATCGAGACCGACGAGGACTTCGTCACCGAGCTTCTGGACGCGGAAGGCATCGCCGTCGTGCACGGAACCGCCTTCGGCCAGGGGCCGAACTTCCGCGTCTCCTATGCGACGTCGCTCGCTGAGCTCGAAAAGGCGTGCAAGAAGATCCAGAAGTTCACCGCCGAACTGAGGTGAACGAGCCGCCGCCGGCCTCATCCCGGGGCTTCGCATCGCCTTCACTAACCTCGGGGGTCAGTCTCGATGGAGAAGAGGCCGTATCTGTGCCGCGAGCGCGGGAGCGGCCTCGACGGCGGTCGTCCAAAGAATATCGAGGTTGATGTCGAAATACGCGTGAACCAAGCGATGACGCATCCCGATCATGCTCGCCCATGGAACTTCGGGGCATTGGTCGCGAGTCTCCGCGCTCAGCCTTCCCGCCGCTTCGCCTGCGATCTGGAGGGCATGAACCAAGGCGAACGCCAGCATCTCCTCGCGGTCGAGGTCCTCCCGTTTCCGACCCTCGGCGAACCGAATTGCCGCGTTGAGGGCGTCAGCGATATGACGCAGGCGAACGCGATCCTCAGGACTCATATTGCGGCTCGGCGGCGCGCACGACATCGTCGCGAAAATAGCGGCTCAGATCCTGCGCCGTACGCAAATCCACCTGCTGTCCGCCCAGGAGAGACGAGAGCGCTCGCTCGATTTCCGCCATAGTGAGCAGGCTCGGCTTCGCGCCAGGCTCGAATTCGACCAACAGATCGACGTCGCTGTCGGGCCGGGCGGCGCCTTTTAGCGTCGAACCGAATAGCGAAAGACGCCGGATGGAATAGCGACGACAAAGCGAAACGAGCGCCTCGGGATCGGAGAACAGGCTTTCGCGCATCAATCCTCCAATGGAGCAATCGGATGAATATGAATACGGAATTGTTCAGTCTTGCACTTTACCTCAGGGTGTAGGCGCTGCGCCTTCCTCCATTTGGAGCTTTGCGTTGGCCTTGATTTGAGATTTTATCATCCTTAACCAGTTGCTTAAGCGCGTGAGCGACATCATTCGTCCAAACGGACTGTCCTGAGTCATACAGCGCTGCCCGTTCCTTCACTGTGACCTTGAATAAGCGCGCCAACTCATCCTCAATTTCCCACGCAGACCGCGGTCCCTTCGCCAAGATGGCAACTATCGGATCGTAGAGAAGAGTAATTTCACGGATTGGCATCTTGGCAGCCCGTTCGCGTAACCGTTGATCTGCTCCCTGAGCCTTATTCGTGGAGCCTGCGGTCCAGTCAAGGGAAGGTCCGCCGTCGGCCCCGGCCCCACCCCTTTTCCGGTCTATACATGCGGGGTGGGGACCCGCGTCAGCGGAGTGGGGCACGAGTCAGTGCGACGGGAAGGGCCGCGCGGCCTCGCACGACCTCGACGCGCGTGCGAATCCCCCGCGCCGAGGCAATCCGTCTGTCCCGCGTCAGAAGCGGCGCGGCCAGGGCGACGTAGGCGGCGTCGTAGGCGGTGAGGTTTTGCCGCAAGTCCCAAATCCGTGAGGCCAGCGCGTCGTGCGCCCAACGGCGCAAGCGGAAGGCGGCGAGATCGTCGATCGCCTCGCGGGCTCGCTCGGCCGAAATGTCGCCGGCCGCCGCGTAGCGCCGCAGAACCTGAAGGACCTCGAGGTCGAGAAGATGCGGCGCATGGAGGGTCTCGCCGCGCTCAAACAGACGCTCTTCGATGGCTGGCGCGGCCGGCGTGCGGAGCAAGACTTCGAGGATGGCGGAAGCGTCGACGATCACCGAGTGTCGCGTTCCTCGCGCAGGACGAGGGCGGGCTTTCGCGCAGGGGAGACGGCGCTCCGCCCGGCAAGCCGCGCGCGCAGTTCGCCCACCGTCGGGCGTTCGGCGCTCTCCGCAATCTCGGCGAGCAGATAGTCGGACAACGACTTGCCCTCGAGCGCCGCGCGAGCCTTCAGGCGGCGATGAAGCGCGTCGGGGACGTTTCGGATCTGGACCATCTTCGACATGCGATTGAGATGATCGCATGCTTGCCACACGTCAAGCGGTGCCTTGGCGCAGTAACCTGCCGCCCGGCGAGCGGCGCCTTTCCGGCTTTCGATCCTCGCCCGCATAGCCGAAGGGCTCGCTCACCCCATCTGCTTCTCAAGCCCGTCCAGCACCCGATAGCACGGCAGCACCTGCGCGACGCTGGCGTTGGGCTCGCGGCCTTCGCGGATGGCGGCGAACAACTCGCGGTCCTGCAATTCGATGCCATTCACGCTGACATCGACCTTGCTCACGTCGATTTTTTCGTCCTTGCCGTTGAAGAGATCATCGTAGCGGGCGATGTAAGTCGCCGTGTCGCCGATATAGCGGAAGAAGGTGCCGAGCGGCCCCTCGTTGTTGAACGACAGCGACAACGTGCAGATCGCGCCATTCTCGGCCTTGAGCTGGATGCTCATGTCCAACGCGATGCCGAGCGTGGGGTTGATGGGCCCCTGCAGCGCGTTGGCCTTTACGATCGGCGAGCCGCATTGGTAGACGAAAAGGTCGACCGTGTGGGCGGCATGATGCCACAGCAGATGATCGGTCCATGAGCGCGGCGCCCCAAGCGCGTTCATGTTGGTGCGGCGGAAGAAAAAGGTCTGCACGTCCATCTGCTTGATATGGAACTCGTCCTTGAGGATACGCTGGCGCACGAACTGATGGCTCGGGTTGAAGCGGCGGGTGTGGCCGACCATGGCGACGAGCCCGGTTGTCTTCTGATCCGCGACGACCGCTTCCGCATCCTTCAA
>DATCEJ010000227.1:0-5111 GCA_036510135.1 Roseiarcus sp.
CCTCCTTCTGCGCCGAACCGGCCGGGAACACCTTCGAGAGCCGCCGCAGCGCTTCCTGGAAGCCGACCGCCTCATAGAGACGGTTGCGCAGAGCCGCGTCGTCGGGCGTGGTCGACAACGCCCAGAGCTCGATCGGTCCGAGGCTATTGACAAGCAATTGCTCGTATTTCGAGTTCTCGATCTGCATGATGGCGAGGAACGGCGCCCCGCCCGGTCCTGGCCCGTGCAGACCATGCCGCGCGACGGCGGCCGAGGCCGGCGTCAAATTAAAGCGCGCAATGACTTCTTCGGCCTCGCGTTCGTCGCCAGCCTTGAGGACGAAGCGCCCGGTGGACTGGCTGATCAGCGCGTCGCCCATATCGGAGAGCCTCTGGCTCGCAAAGCCGAGCTGGATGTTGTGCTTGCGGCCCTCGCGCGCATCGAGTTCGGCCTGGGCGCGCACCTGCGGGCTGCCAAGCGTCCGGTGCCACTCGTCATAATCAAGCCTTTTGACGGTCTCGTAGGCCTCGCGAAACCGCTTGGCGTGGTAGGGCCTCATGGCTTCGGGAACGAAATGGACGTAGTCGGGCCGCAGAAAGAAGTTACGGGCAAGAATGTGACGGCCGAGTAGATACATCATCTCGGTCTGGCGATTGGAGGCGGCGGAGCCGGTCGGGGCCACTTCCTGAAGGTTGAGGACGATGATCCGGGCCGACCCAAAATCAAGCTTGGTCGGCTGATTGAGGATCGGATATTTGCGAATCGCGTCATAGATGTAGCGGGCGAACACGCCCGACACGCTTTCCGCCGTCGCCTGGATCTTGAGGTCTCGGAACATGTCCTGGACCTGTTCGGAGCGGGACGCCGCGATCAGGTCCTCGAGCACCGGGACCGCATGGCGCTGAGCGATCTCGGCCAGCCGAAACTCCTCACGCTCGCAGAGCGCATCGACCACATCGCGCCAGAACGCGTCCGCCGGATCGAGCTTGACGCCATGCTCGTCGATCGCCTCGTCGACCAGGGGCTCGACGCCTTTCCGGTAGCGCTTCGGCGCACCGTCCGGGACTTCGGTACAGCGCCGATAGGCCTCGTCGATCACGAGCGAGATCATCTGCGCCATGCCTTCGAACGGCGTCGTCTCGTCGGGCGGCAGGGTCAGAAGCGCCAGAAAGTTCTGTAAGAACGCCTTTTCGAGCGGCAGCGGATATTCGCAGCCGACCTGCAGGTCGAAGGCGTTGAACTCGTAGCCCGGCGCAAACTGCATGGTGGTGAAGATCGCCTCATGCCGCCGCGCTGGGCCCAGCGCTTCTTGAATGAGCCGCACGAAGCCTTCCGCCGAAGGTCCGATGTCGAGCTTGCCGATCAGCGGCAGCTTGGCTTTGGAGCCGCCGAGGACCGCAGCCGAAAGGCAGAGCCCGATATTAATCGTATTCGCGAGCACCGACTTTCCGGAGCCCGGCGGGGCCACGAAAATGTCGATCATCAAGGGCCGCATCGAGCCGCCAGACGGATCGTAGGGCCAGATCGCCCCGTTCGGCAGGCGAAACAGCACCGATCCCCGCTCCCAGGGCGAGATGGTGTGCGACCACGGCAGGAGCGGCAGCGCCTCGCCGATCGGCGTCAGCGACGGGTTGCCAGTCGAAGCAAGCGCGAGCCCCGGCACGGAGCTCATCACGCCGTCGAGTGGATCCCCGGCGATCCGGGCCGTCTTGCAATTGCCCCAGCCCTCGATCCGTTGCGCGAGCGTCGACGCGCGCCGGCGGAGTTTCCGGCTCTCGCCGGTTGGCGCCCAGGTCGCGAAAGACGCGCGCAGCTTGACCGAGATGTGATTGTCCTGCTCACGCATCTGACGCAACGACGCGAAGGCGCGCTGAAGATCACGGTTGGCCGGAAAGATCGACAGGAACGACGATCCGATCTCCTTGAACGCCATGCCGGTCTTGCCGCCGCCCTCAAGAATGAAGGCGGCGCGCCACGGCAGGCGGTCCTGACCTAACCAGCTCGCGAGCTCGACGAACGGGCGAGGATCCTCCGGCCCGATCACCATGTCGACGCCCGCATATTCGTTCTCGCCGATCTCGACCCGCTGGCCGCCATGCGTCACCGCATCGATGCGAAAGAACTGGCTCCGGATCGAAGGCCACAAGAGACCCGCCTTGTCGGGATGCTTGACGTCATCCTCCGGTAGGCGCGGCATCACCTTGTCGCCAATCAGCGTCGGTTTCCACTTCGAGCCAGCCGTCTCCCGGTAGAGCGCCTCGCGGGCCAGGATGAGGGCTTCACTGGCAGCAAGCTCTGTTGCGGCTACTTCGGCGCCGCGGAGCGCCGCCATCACCCGATTGACGAAGCCCGTATGGTGGGCGGCGATGAGTTCCGAGCGGAGGAAGAAGCGCTGCGCATCGCCAATCCTCGGAACCGCTTTCGCCGCCGCCGACTTCTCTTGCCTCATCTGTTTCAATTCTTCCTTGGTCAGCACCGCGCGGCGCGTCCACAGCACGAAGCACGACGTCTCCCAGCGCATCGTCTGACTCCAGAGGCGCAGGCGCTCGTCGAGAATGTCGGTGAGGTCGAGGCCGACTTCACGCCCCACACGGCGACAGGACTCCATATTGATGCGGTCGATCTCGCGCTCGGCGACGTCGGGGTCCGAGAGATACCAGCCAACGATCGCGTGGCCCTTCGCCTCGAGTGCCCCCGACAGATCGAGACGCAGGCCGTTGGCAAGCCGCGTGATGTCGTCGCGCGTCGCCATGCGCTTCATGCCGCCGATCCGGACGAAGGTACAATAATCGCCTTGCTTGGTGACAAGCGCGTCGCCATGCGTCGTCTCAACGTCGCAATAGCCGGCGAGCGGCTGCTTGAGCGCAAGCGACAGACTGGCGAGCAGGCTCGATACAACGCTCAGCATCGAAATGCCTCCAAGTTGACGTGAGGAAACGGCGGCCGGTCAGGCGGCGGCGCCGCCTGCGATCAGGCGGGGATAGACGTCCTCGCCATCGACGAAGAACTTCCCGAGCGACCAAAGCCTTAAGCCTCCGAGACGCCTTGCGCGGTCGGCATAGAGGTTGGGCCGCGCACGCATCAGAGCCTCGCCGAGCACGTGCGGCGAAGACGTCCCGAAACGCGTCTCGGCCTCCGCCCGCCGCATTTCGATCGCCCGAATCGCTTCGAGCGCTGGGTTCGGGGTCTCGCTTGAGCTCACGGCAAAGGGAGCAGCCGCAAGATAGAGCGCCCCCTCGGCAGCGAGGCGTCTATGAACCCCGTTGGCGAGCGCGTTGAGCGCGGCCTGCGACAGATCCGGCAGCCAGATCAGCACAGCTTCCTCGGCGATCGTCTCGCGTTCGAGATGGCGAACAAGTGAGCACGGGACGCAGGACAACTCCTCAGAGCCATCGACGCAAAGAAAAGGCTCTCGCCCTTCTGCGAGGCGAACCCCGCAGAAGGGACAGGAGCCTCGACGAGCGCCGCCCACTGCCCCGTTTTCGCAAACGGAAAGAGTGAGCGGCGCGAGGCGCATCGGGTCCCCTCTGTGCGCTTTTACGGGAAGGTGACGACGCCGGCGGTGCTCGAGATCGAGGCCGCCGTGCCGGTGGCTGTCTCGGCCGCCTTGTTGATCCAGGCGCCGCCCGTGACCAGCAAGCCCGTCAGCACGAGACCAGCAACGCCCGCTGCGACCTTGCCCGCTTCCCGGTTCTCAGGCTGACGCGACTGCCAGAGGTACCACGCGCCGGCGACAAAGGTGATCAACGCCGCGACATACATCGCAGTCGAGGCCGCGGTGCCGCCGGCCGTCGAGAACTCCTGCGACATCGTGCCAATCTGCGCGCCGATCGTACCGCCGGCGGCCTGGGCGAACGCGCTTGCGCTTGCCATCAGCCCCCCGCCCAACGCAAAAGCGCCGAGCAGAGCGTTCGCGCCGAACCGGGTTTTTCGAGGAAGAAGAGAACGCACTCTCATGAGGAATGACTCCAAGGTTGTTGATGAGGGTTGCGATCCCGCCTTGCCCTCGACGCCAAGAGTCCCCCCCACCTGCGCGAACAGCTAACGAGAAAAAACGCGCGGATGAAAAAAAGCGGGACGTCAGAGACGGCCGGTTCGACGCACCGCCCCGGATTCAGTTAGATTGAAGTCTTATACCAGTTCATATATAAGGAGATGACCGTCGAACGTCCGCTTGCCTGGATCGGCAGCAGCCGAAAAGATCTCCTCCAGCTCCCAGCCGCTGTACGAAGGTTCTTCGGCTTTGCCCTGCGTTTTGCCCAATCGGGCGAGCAGCATCCTGCGGCGAAGGCGCTCAAGGGTTTTGGAGATGCCGGGGTCCTTGAAGTCGTCGAGAACGAAGCCAGTGGAACCTACCGCGCCGTCTATACGGTGAGGTTCGAGGAGGCCGTGTTCGTCCTGCATTGCTTCCAGAAGAAGAGCAAAAGCGGGATCGCGACGCCGAAGGAGGACATGGACGTCATCCGCACGCGGTTGAAGGCGGCGGAGGCTCTTGCGAAGGAGATGAAGAATGCGAACGCGGGTCATTGACGGGATCGAGGTTGAGATCGGCTCCGGGAATGTCTTTGCCGATCTTGGCCTACCCGACGCGGAGAAGCTGAAAATCAAATCCGGCCTTCTGATCGAGATTTCGAAGGCGATCCGCCGCCTCGAACTGACTCAGGCCGCAGCGGCCGAGCGCATGGGCATTCCCCAGCCAAAAGTGTCCGCCCTGCTTCGGGGCGATCTCACGAACATGTCGGAACGCAAGCTAATGGATTGCCTGAATCGGCTTGGCTACGACATCGAAATCACGGTGAAGGCTACAGACGACCCCATCGGGCATCTGACGCTGGCGGTGCCCTGATTTAAGAGTCTCAGGATTGACCTCAGGACCATCCAGATCGAACGTCTTCGGCCCATGAAATCCGAATGGAGAACCGCACGTTCGCCGCTCAAATCGTTCTCGCCCTCGTGGCGGCGCTCGGCGTCGGAGTGGCGATCGGTCGCTGCTGGCTCTTCCGCACCTGAGCCGTCAGGTGAACATCGCGACCAGCGCGTTGGTGATCGCGAGAACGTTGATCAGCATAATCCCGAACACGAACTGCACGACGCAGCCCACCTGACTGCGATTGGCCTGACCGTTGACCACC
>DATCEJ010000228.1:0-3684 GCA_036510135.1 Roseiarcus sp.
TTATCCGGCGGCTCCGTTGGGATGGCCGCCGACCACCAGTCGTGATTGCCGAGAATTGCGTAGGCGCCGAGCGGCGCCTCGAGACGGGCGAGTTGCTCGGCCCAGGCGCCGGGCGGCACATATCCGGAAACGAGCCGATGCGTGCACACATAGTCGCCAAGCAGCACCGTGAGATCCGGTTTCTGGGCATTGGCGAGGTCGACGATGTCGCCGACGCGTTCCTCCGACATCCAGGGATAGCAGGCGTGAATATCGGCGATGACTGCAATCGTGAGCTCGAGGTCTTCGGGCCAGTTGGGGAGACGGGGCGCATAGCGGGCGAGCTTAAGCGCAGAACCGGTCTCGTACGCCGTCGCATAGCCGGTTAGCGAAACCGTCGCGGCGCCGGTGGCAGCGCCAGCGAGAAATCGGCGCCTCGTCAAGTGAACCATCGGTTGGCCTCGGCTCGGCCGCTCGTTCGCCGAAAGGATTTTACGCGTCGGTTCCGGCTGACACAAGCGCGCGGGTGGGCGGGAGCAGATAGAACTCGCCCCGCTCGAGCGATTCGATCATCTCCGGCTCAAAGCCTTCCGTCGGCAACCTCAACGCCTCGGCGACCGCGGCGAGACCAATATCGCGATAGATCCGCGTGAGAACGCTGCTGGCTCTGCGTTGGTCGCCCGCGTCAGGGATGAACTGAAAACGATCGTCGCGCATGAGGGCTGTTCAACCTCCGGTTTGACGCGCAAGCCTCGGTGAGCCGGGGGCGCTTGTCCCGGAGGCTGAGTGAAAGGCTTTAACAGCGAATTAATGGCGTCACCGGGGTATTCGCTTGGCGTCTATCTCACCGCCGCCGCCTTTTGGCCGCAAAGCGTGGGACCCTCACGGACACGTGAAGCAGCGGACCCGTCGACCACGAACTCCGATCGCCTCTCTTCCAGATGCGGCCTACGGATCGCCAAACCGCCGCCCCAGGGCAAGCTCAATCCGTCCTCGCCTCGGACGTCGATTGTCCGCATTGATCTTTCGGCGCGCTGTCGCCTTGCTTGCCCGTTCGCGCTATGAATCGGCCTCTTCGGTCGCTCGGGACCCAAAGGAGATTTTGACAGCATGCGCCGGGCCATGGCGTGGGGCTTGGCCCTCGCGTTGATCATTGCGCTGGCGGCGTGCGGTTTCATGCGCTGGCCGTTGACCGCCGCGAAGGTCGGCGACAGCCTCAACGCCGCATTCGGCGCTTCGCCGCGACTCCATTGGAGCGCTCCCAAGACCGCCTCCTTTTCCGTCTTGCCGCGACCGAGCGTGCGCATCGCCGACGCGCGGCTCGACGACGCTTACGGCGTCAATCTTCTTTCGGCGCCTGAGGCGCGCCTGAACCTGTCGCTGATCGAACTCCTGC
This sequence comes from Roseiarcus sp., assembly GCA_036510135.1. Classification (GTDB taxonomy): domain Bacteria; phylum Pseudomonadota; class Alphaproteobacteria; order Rhizobiales; family Beijerinckiaceae; genus Roseiarcus. The sequence continues at coordinate 1,376 of DATCEJ010000228.1, forward strand.
GCGGACGGTTCATCCCCACCGGCGTTGTTCTTGTCAGTCCGACGGTCACCGTCGACATCGACCGTCCTCCCTTTGCCGGGGCGGCGGGGGAGTCGGCCGGGCCTGCGAGCGTCGCCAGGAGGGCGCTCGCGCCTTTGGCCAGTTTGAGCCTATCGAACGGAAGCTTGCGCGTGGTCAGCGCCAAGCGCGGCGTCGACGCGCTGATCGACAATGTTCACGGCCGCTTCAACGGACTGACCATCGGCGATCAACTCCGCTTCGACCTGTCCGCCGTGTGGCGGAAGACGCCCATTGCGATCGCCGGCGTGCTCAACGATCCGGAAACCGCCGCCAAGGGCGCGCCGAGTCCCATGGTGCTCGCGCTCGATTCGCCCTTGGCCAAGCTTGCGTTCGCCGGCTCGCTGGCGCTCGGCGACCAGCCCAGCGTCGATGGCGATTTGACTGCGTCCATCCCGTCCATCGCCGCCCTGGCCTCTTTCGTCGATGCTCAGCCGCCAGCCATTCTTGCCGCCAATGACATTACAATTAGCGCTAAAATCAACGGAGCGGCGGACACGCTAACGCTGGGCGATGCAACGCTGACGAGCGCCGGGCAGACGCTCGAGGGGGCGATCGCAATCAGCGACGCCGGCGGGCGCCCGGCGATCTCCGGCACGCTTGCCGCCGAAACACTGGCGCTCGAGCCGCTGCTCGGACCGCCCGAGCGTGTCTTCGACCCGTCGGGTAGGTGGAGCACGAAGCCCTTCGCATTCGCGCCTCTGCGAAGCTTCGACCTCGACCTCCGTTTGTCCGCGGCCCATCTCGACGCCTACGGCCTCAAGCTCGCCGACGGCGCCGCCTCCGCAATTGTCTCGGATGGCAAGCTTAGCGCCACGCTGATGGAGGCTGCGGCCTATGGCGGACGCCTCCAGGGCGAAGTCGGCGCGGCCTACGTGGGGCGAAACCTCGAGTTCAGCGCGCGCGGCGAACTCGCCGACGCCGACCTCGGCGCCGCGATCGCCGATTTCGCCCGGCCGATGGTCACCGGGACCGGCGGGGCAAAATTCACGCTTCAAGCCTCCGGCGCTTCGCCCGCCGCTACGATCTCGACCTTGACGGGCACAGCCTCGCTCGAGGCGGCCAACGGCTCCATACTCGGCGTCAACCTCGAGGAGGCGCTGCGCCGCAGTCATCGCCGGCCGATCGACGTCGAGCGAGACATGCGCCTCGGGACCACAACGTTCGACAAGGTCGACGGGTCCCTGGCGGTCGGCGAGGGACGCGCTCAGGTCCGACGCGGCGTCATGACGAGCCATGGCGTGAAGGCTGAACTCGACGGGCTCATCGAACTCATCGACCAAAGCTGGGCTTTGCGGGTCAACGCGATCCAGACGGACGCGGCCGGCGAGGAATCCCAGGACGCCGCCCATTTGACGCTCGACATCTCCGGTCCGTGGTCCGCGCCGACGATCCGCGCGATCGGTGACGGCTCAACGGAGCCGGCGGATCCGCCGTCGCGCTGATCGCGCTCAGGCGCCTCCGGCTCCTGGAAAGAACTGTCGAGAATTGTCCTAGGCGCCTACTTCTCGTCCTCGTCCTCAGCTCGATCGAACCGCCCGTCTTTGGCTTTCTCTTCCCATTTGGGATCGCCAAGCTGCGAGTTGATGGGCATGTCATGAGCCCGTCTCTCCTGCTCAATCTTGGCTTTGAGCTCGCTCGACTCCTCCTCCAATTCCTTCAGGGATTTGGAAAAATCCTCGCCGGCCGGCTTGTCAGGGTCTGGTCCCGCCACGTTTCTACCTCCCCGTGTACGACGCCCCTCACTGTAGAGCGCCAACTTACCGAACAAGTTCCGCCAGCGAAGCGGTTCGCCAGCTAGACGGCCGGAGCCTGGACGCCGAGCGCGGCTGCGATCTGCACAACCGTGGCCTTTTCCGCGTCACTCACCTGGGTTCCGCCGAAGCCGAGGAAGCCGCCTTCCGGCGCGGCCTCGGCGACAGATTTGGCGATTCCGGCAAGACAGGTCTTGAACGGCAGGGCGTCCGGACCGCCTTTGGCGTCAAGCACGCTGGAAGCGGCCTTCAGGGCGTCGAGCGCCTTGGCGACGATTTCGGCCGGGGTTTTCGCGCCGGTAATCGCGGATTTCACCCCGTCCTGAGCGAGGCCACGCCCTTCTGAGGTCTCGAACTCGCTTCCAACTGCCTTGACGAGAGCATCCGCGTTCGGATCGGTTTTGACCTGAATGAGCGCCCGCGCGCTCGCCATGCTCTCCCTCATCATTCCGATGAGGCCGCTTGGATCGGCGGCGGATATCGCGACTCCAGCGACGA
>DATCEJ010000229.1:0-3742 GCA_036510135.1 Roseiarcus sp.
AGAGAGATTAAGCGTGGCCTTCATTTCTTGAGCTTGTACTCGCAAAGCCAGCGCTGGGGCAGCGGTGACGTCAACTTTATGTTTGATGGACAGGGCCGAGTGAGCGTCATCGATGCATTGCTCGATCCGCCAGGCGATAAGGGGCCGCGTGCAGAATTTATCTGGAATGCGAACCTGCTGCCGGACGGCTGCTCTGATTCGCCCATCACCCATTTAAAGCGCTGCCCCTAAATCTTCGAGTCGTTCAGAGAGAATGCCAAACCCGGCCTACCGGGCATCGAGGTTCATTGGGACATGCTCCGTGTCCCGTGCGCAGTAGCGAGCCCGCCAGGAGTCTAACGAGCGCCCATCCATTCATCGGACGTTCAAGCGGCGCGTCCACAATCGGGCGAGGGGGCTTTGAGGACTCGCACATGTTTCACAAGCTCATCATATCGCTCGCCGCCGCGGCGGGATTAGTCTCTCAGCTTGTCCTTCCCGCTGATGCGGCGATGGACGCTGGCGCATTCGCGCCGCCGGCCGCGCTGGCCGCGACCTCGCCGATCAACGAAGCTCAGTTCGTCTGGGGCGGCCAGCGCTATTGCTGGTACACTTCAGCCTGGCGAGGTCCCGGCTGGTACAGGTGCGGCTTTGCGTGGCGGCGCGGGATCGGTTGGGGCGGCGGCGCCGGCTGGCATGGCTGGCGCCACCCGGGCTTTGTCCACCGTCCGCCCGTCCGCCATCGGCCCCCGGTCCATCGTCCGCCCGTCCACAGGCCGCCCGCCCATCGCCCAGGCCACAATCGGCCCGGTCATGGTGTCAACCCGCCAGGCCACAATCGGCCCGGTCACGGCCACAACAGGCCGCCCGCCCAACGCCCCGGTGGCGGCGCTCATCGGGGTGGCGGTCATCGGGCTGGCGGCGGCGCCAACCGTCGCTGAGCGCATCCGAGGCAATGGCGCGGAGCGGCCGACGTCCCTGATCGTTGCGCCCTCTGCGCTCGCCCTATAAGCACGGGCGCCATAAGCGCGGGCGCGTCGCCCGTGGGAGGATTCGCCTTGGCTCCATGCACCCGTCATCCGCAAGCGCGCGGACGCATGAGCGCGCTTGTTGGCGTTTTCGCGATGGCCCTGCTCGCGGCGGGCTGCAATCAGGAAGCCAAGACCGAGCCGCCGCTGCCGCGTCCGGTCCGCACCGTCACGGTTGAAAAGGGCGCGATCGGCGACGCGGTCCAACTCACCGGGGATATCCGCGCCGAGAACGAGGTCAACCTCGCCTTCCGCATCGGCGGGCGGATCATCGAACGGAAGGGCGAGGTCGGCGACAAGGTCGAGCCGGACCAGGTGCTGGCGAAGCTCGATCCGCAGGATGAACTCAACACGCTCCGCTCGGCGCAAGCCGCGCTCACGGCGGCTGAGGCGCAGCAGGTCGAGGCTCAGAACACTTTCGACCGCCAGAACCACCTGATGGAGCGCGGCTTCACCACGCGAGCGAACTTCGATTCGGCCAAGCAGGCGTTGCAAACCGCGCAGGCGCGGGTCGACGACGCGACCGCGCAAGCGGACATCGCCCAGGATCGGGTTGGCTTCACCGAGCTCAAAGCCAACGTCGAAGGGACGATCACCGCGCGATCCGCCGAGTCGGGTCAGGTGGTGCAGGCGGGACAGTCGATCTTCACAATCGCGCGGACGGACGGGCGCGACGCGGTGTTTGACGTTCCAGCCCAGGTTCTCCGCGCCGCGCCGGCGGACGCGACGATCACCATCGCGCTCGCCAACGATCCCTCGGTGACCGCGAACGCGCGCGTCCGCACGGTCTCGCCTCAGGCCGATCCGGTCACGCGCACATTCCAGGTGAGGCTCAGCCTCATTGATCATCCCGAGGCGATGCGCCTCGGCGCCACTGTGACCGGGCGCCTGCAACTCGAGAGCGCCAACGGCATTTCCATTCCCGCGAGCGCGCTGACCTCGACCAACGCCAAGCCTGCCGTGTGGGTCGTCGATCCGCAGAATCTCACCGTCGCCCTGCGCAATGTCGAGGTGCAGCGCTTCGATCCGGCGACGGCGGTCATTGAGTCGGGCCTCGAGCCCGGCGAAACGGTGGTGACGGCCGGCGTCCAGGCGCTGCATCCGGGCCAGAAGGTGCGGCTCCTCGGAGCGACTTCGTGAGCGGTCTCAATCTTTCCGATTGGGCGCTCAAGCATCGCTCCTTCATCGTCTTCATTATGGTCGCGGTGACGCTCGCCGGCATCTTCTCGTTTTTCAGCCTTGGCCGCGCGGAAGATCCGCCCTTCACCTTTCGCACCATGATCGTTCAGGCCGGATGGCCCGGCGCCTCCATGGACGACACCCTGCAGCAGGTCACGGAGCGGCTCGAACGCAAATTGCAGGAGACGCCAGGTCTCGACTTTCTGCGCAGCTCCACCATCCCCGGCCGGACGACGATCTTCGTCAACCTCAAGGGCTCGACCAAAGCCTCGGAAGTGCCGGACATCTGGTATCAGGTGCGCAAGAACATCGGCGACATCCGCGCCACCCTGCCGGCCGGCGTCGTCGGACCCGGCTTCAACGACGACTTCGGCGACACGTTCGGCCTGATCTACGGCTTCACCGCCGACGGCTTCACGCATCGGGAACTCCGCGACTACGTCGAGGGCATCCGCTCGCGCCTGCTGCAGGTTCCGGACGTGTCGAAGATCGAGCTCCTCGGCGCGCAGGACGAGCAGATCTATGTCGAGTTTTCGACCAAGGAGCTGGCGGGCCTCGGCATCGACCGGGCGGCCTTGCTCGCGGCGCTGAGGGCCCAGAACGCGGTCAGCCCGGCGGGCGCGCTCGAGACTGGCGATGAAAAGATTTCGCTCCGTGTCTCCGGCGCCTTCGGATCGGAAGCCGACCTTCTCGACGTCAACTTCCTGTCTAACGGCCGGCTCATCCGGCTGCGCGACATCGCGACCGTCAGGCGCGGCTATTCCGATCCGCCGCAGCCGATGTTTCGCGTCAATGGCAAGCCGGCGATCGGCCTCGCCATCGCCATGCGCGACGGCGGAGACATTTTGACGCTCGGCCGCAACGTGAAAAAGGCGATCGACCAGAGCGTCGCCAATCTGCCGCTCGGCATCGATGCGTCACTGGTGTCCGACCAGCCGGTCGTCGTTCAGACCGCGATCGGCGAGTTCATGGAATCGCTGTGGCAGGCGATCGCCATCATCATGGCGGTCAGCATCATCAGCTTGGGGCTCAGGCCGGGCTCCGTGGTGGCGCTGACCATCCCGCTCACGATCGCGATCGTGTTTCCGATCATGCAGGCGATGCACATCGACCTCCAGCGCATCTCGCTCGGCGCCCTGATCATTTCGCTGAGCCTGCTCGTCGACAGCGCGATGACCGCGATCGACGTGATGACGACGCGCCTCGCCGCCGGCGACAGCAAGGAAGAAGCCGCGTCCTTTGCTTACAAGACGCTGGCGCTGCCGATGCTCACCGGCACGTTCGTGACCATCGCGGGCTTCGTGCCGATCGGCTTCGCCCGCAGCGCGGCCGGCGAATACACGTTCTCGATCTTTGCCGTGGTGACGATCGCGCTCATCGTGTCCTGGTTCGTCGCGGTGCTGTTTGCGCCGCTGCTCGCCGTGTGGATCCTCAAGAAGCCGGACAAGCCGGCCGCAGCCGAACCCAACTTCGTCCTGCGCACGTTCCGCTCGATCCTTGTCGGCGCCATGCGGATGCGCTGGATCACGATCGCGGTGACGCTCGCCTGTTTCGCC
>DATCEJ010000230.1:0-4254 GCA_036510135.1 Roseiarcus sp.
GAATTCCGGCCATTCTCCCGCGCTCTGAGCCTGAATTCACCCGCCAGTCTCTGCCCACAAAATTCGGTTTCCCAAGCTGGACGATGGAAGCGGCTGGACCGAAACAGCGGCCACGTCAGTATGCGTCCGCAAGCTGTCGAAGACAGCTGGATCAGCCGAGTTCGGCCCGAACCTGATTCGGCTCTCTCAGTCCCACTGCGCGCCATTGCTCCGACCAGAGCTTGGAAGGTCGGTCAGGCGCTTGACGCTAAACCCGCGTGGAAGGCGACCCTCCATCGCGGCTTTGCCAGGACAGGGGAGACGAACGCGAGCGACACCGTCATCCGAATCGAGCGCTCACTCTTGTGTTCGCGCATGGCGAGCGACTCGATGGTCTGGGCAGGGTCGATAAGAAGTTCGCCGAGCCAGCGGCGAGCGTCGCGCAACGCCCCGATGAAACTGCCTCGCGCTTTTGTCCGCATGGCTCGTAGGGGTCGCTGCGCTTCGCCAACGCCCTGGATGATCTCGCGGCGACGGCGCAAGGACGCTTGGGGCCAGGGTAACGTCAAGACCCGATCCTGCCCCTCGACGACGATCGACTCGGCCAGAACAATCTCGATCCGCGTGGCGCTGACCGTGGCGCGGTCGATCGCGTTTTCGCACATCGTTTTCGCTCGGTAGGCGCCTGGGCATGCGGCCGGATTCATTCTGCATGATCGCGCAGTCGCCACGTCCGCCGCCGCGGTCAATGTGACGGCCGTCGATCGCGTTTGCCCGCGTTGCGAGATAAGCCCCGACTGCGTTGGCAATCAAGTTCTCGATCTCTGGCGCCGGAATGCGCACCACCGATCCGGCCTCTTGCTTGCGTCCCGACAGCGCCGCGCGTGACACATAGTAGCGCCAGCGCCGGGCGCCCTTAGACGCATGGCTGGCGCCCATCCTGTTTCCGCGATCGTCGTAGAGCTTGCCCACAAGAAAGGAATGATCTTCGCGCTGAGCCACCCGCCGCGTCTGCGTTTGGCTGGCGAGCCTTTGCTGGACCCGCTCCCAGATCTCAACCTCCACGATCCCCGGATGAAGGCCGTCATGGGTCTGCCCTTTGTGGCGCAGGTCCGACATAGATCGGGTTCGACAGGATCCAGTAGAGATGGCCACGCGAGATCGATGCACCGCCGGTCTTCTTGCCGCTCCTGCTCATCCTGGCCGGGGAGCAAACGTTCTCATTGTCATGAGCGGCCTTGAGGCGCACGACGCTGCCGAGTTCGAGATAGCGGCGATAGAGGGCGCGGACGAACTCAGCCTCGCTTTCAACGACACGGAGGGCGCATTCCTGTACGCGGTACCCTAGCGGGACCGCGCCGCCCATCCAGATGCCCTTCCGTTTCGACGCGGCGACCTTGTCGCGGATTCGCTCGCCGGTGATTTCGCGCTCGAACTGGGCAAACGACAGCAGCATGTTGAAGGTAAGCCTTCCCATGCTGGTCGTCGTGTTGAAGGCCTGGGTCACCGAGATGAAGGAAACGCTGTGCGCGTCGAACAAGTCCGCCAGTTTGGCGAAGTCGGCAAGCGATCGTGTCAGCCGGTCGACCTTGTAGACGACTATGACGTCGATCCTGCGGGTCTGAACATCATCCAACAGCTTCTGGAGCGCCGGCCGCTCCATCGACCCGCCGGAAAGCCGCCGTCGTCATATCGTTCGCGGACGAACTTCCATCCCTCATCGGCCTGGCTCTTGATATAGGCTTCGGAAGCCTCGCGCTGGTTGTCGAGGGAGTTGAGCATTCGAACCGAGCGCAGATTTCTCGGATTGGGCCGATTGCCCGACCGCCAGCGCGGCGGCATTAAACAAGTGTCTCATACCGCCCAGGTCATGAGATTTCGCGTTGCTCTTCTCCTGGATCAAGGACCAGGCCAATCCGATTTGGGCGTGCACCTTTCGACCGCTGCCGGCGATCAACGCCACGCGACCCAATCCAAACGCGTCCTTTTTCAGGGTCATACCCCCTTCTGCCCCCGGAGGGGATATAGCGATCGTAAGCTTGAGCCGCATTTTGGGCACCACGGTTCCAAGAAACTGCTCGGAACGTCGAAGTGTTTAATTAGCGCAGTCAATCGAGGAAGCGGCCGTGAGCCCGCGGGGGCATTTCATCCCCTTCATTTTCCGTCTCCGGCAGGGTCGATGCGACGGCCGGATCCGGCCGGCGCCGCACCGCGTACAGCGAAAGGAGTACGCCCTGCTCCGCACGATCAGGCTGAACCGGTGGGGAAACCATGCTTTGCTCGTACGGATCGCCGCCGCGGAGCGCTGCGCAACGGATCGGTCGCTCTGACTTCGGTCCCCTTCTTGACGGCCCCGATGTCTGACGCGAACGGCCCGGGCCATACAAGAGTCGGTCGTTTTTCGGACTGATGGCCGAACGTCGCTCCCGGCGGCTCTTTGCAAAGGTGGGGCGTCCCATGACCACTCCGGACCATATCGTTCTCGTCAGCCTGGAAAACGAGAATTTTTCCGACATCGTCGGCAACATCGCCGACGCGCCGTTCCTCAACCAGCTCATCTCCGACGGGATGCTATTCACGAACTATAACGGATTAACGCACCCGAGCCAGGCCAATTACATCGCGCTGTTTTCCGGTTCGACGCAGGGCGTCACGGGCAACGGCGCTATTCCCCAGTTTCCCGCCAGCGTCCCGACGCTCGACAGTGCGCTCGCCGTCAAGGGTCTGACGTTCGGCGGCTACGCCGAGACCGACTCCACCATCGAACGCCAACCTTGGGACCACTTCGCCAATTCGATCGCCGACTCCCACAGTATGAGCGCCTTTCCACAGACCGCAGCCGGCTTCGCCAACCTGCCCACCGTCTCTTTCATCACGCCAAACGACCAAGACAACATGACGCCGACGAGCGACAGCGGCGGCGGGATTCCGAAGGGCGATGCCTGGGTCCAGGCCAATCTCAGCGCTTACGCGGCCTGGGCGCAGGCCAACAATTCGCTGCTCATCATCACTTTCGACGAGAACAACACCAATCCCGCCGTCACCTACCCCGACCACATCGTGACGATCGTCGTCGGCGCGGGCGTCCCGGCGGGCGTCACGAACAGCTCGCAGGCCGACACCTACTCCCTGCTCAACACCATCCAAAGCCTTTACGGCCTGACGCCAGTCGGCGTGAGCGCCGGCGCGCCGCCTCTCGATTTCTACTCCGCCACGCCTCACACCGCGACATCCTCGGTCACCACATCGTTCTCCGGTATCTCGGATCCCAATAACTATCCTCCGGAGAACGCTCTTGCTGTCGGGCCGCAGTTCGTTCTTACCGCCGAGAGCGTTCCTTACGAGGTGACCGACCTTTCCGGCGGAGCGGCGATCACCAAGTCCCAGTTCCAGCTCTTCAGTAGCTTGGGGCCGATTCTCGACAATTCGGTTTTCGACACGCGCGCCGCCTACGACAGTTCGACCGGGCGCTACGTGATGATCGCCAATAACCTGCAGCCGGGCGGCACATCCACCAACATTGATATTGCGGTTTCGCGCGACAGCAATCCGGCCGACGGCTGGTATGTCGGCTCCATCGACACTTCCCAGGGCGGCACGGTGCAATCCGACATGCCTTACCTGTCGGTCAGCAATGGGAATATCTACATAACTGCACCGAACTACTCGAACGGGCCGTTTGTCGGCACGGGCGAATGGGTCGTCTCCGAAAACAGCGTCATCAGCGGGTCTACGCAGGTTGCCGCCAGCAACACAACGCCGGCGTCCGACGCGATCATGCGCGGCGTCGCTGGCGCCAATGGCAAGACCTATTATCTCGGCGCCTACTCGGACGCAAGGGAGACCGCCCTTACCTACCAAACCTACGACCCGGCGAACGGCTTCAGCGCGACGCAGACCCTCTTTCTCGGCACCAGCGACGTGGGCGGAGGCGGCAACGACTTTACCGCCGCTCAATTGGGAACGAACCTCACTCTCGACGCTGGCGACTCGCGCGTCCAGAGCCTTGCTTACGCCTCCTCTGGAGGACGCAATTACATCTATGGCGTGAGCGAATCGATGCCGAGTGCGGGCTCGCTCACCCAAATCGAATGGTTCAAGCTCGACGTCACCGATCCCGCCAATCCCCAATTTGTCAACGGCAACGTCATTACAGGCGCATCGATCGGCGCCAACGTCGCCGTGTTCAACGCCTCGATCGGGGTCGACGGCAATGGCGACGTGCTGATCAATTTCACCGCCTCCGGCCCGAACATGAACCCGTCCGACTATTAC
>DATCEJ010000231.1:0-5583 GCA_036510135.1 Roseiarcus sp.
GTTCGCCCGCCTCGTCTTGAGCCGCCCGGAACGCCGGAATGCGATGACCCGCGCGATGTGGCGAGCGCTGCCGGCGATCCGCGCCGCGATCGAGGCGCGCGAAGACCTGCTGGTGACGCTCGTCGAGGGCGAGGGCGCGCATTTCACCGCCGGCGCCGACATCACCGAACTCGGCGACATTTACCGCGACGCTGCCACGGCGCGCGATTATGGCGACGCGATGCAGAGCGGCCTTCGGGCGCTGATGGACCTCGATCGCCCGACCATCGCGGTCATCCGCGGCGTCGCGATCGGGGCAGGGCTTGGCCTTGCCCTCGCCTGCGATCTGAGATTCTGCGCCGCCGACGCGCACCTTGCCATCACTCCTGCAAGACTCGGTCTGATCTACGGCCACGCTGAGACTCGCCGCCTGATCGAACTCGTCGGGCCATCCCGCGCCAAGGATCTACTGTTCACGGCGCGGCGGATCGAAACGGACGAAGCGCTGGCGATCGGCCTCATCGACCGGCGGGTCGAGACAGCATTGCAGGAGACTGTGCTGGGTTACGCCCGTGGGCTTGCGGGCATGAGTCAGATGTCGATCCGCGGCGGCAAACGCGCGATCGACGCCGTAGCCGGGGGCCTCGCCCGCGAGACGCCGGCCTACCGTGCACTGACCGAAACTGCGGCGCTGGGGCCGGATTTCACCGAGGGGCACGCCGCCTTCGCCGAGAAGCGCGCGGCGAAATTTGCGTTTCGCGGGCCAACGGCGTCGCTGACGCAGGGCTGACGCGTCGGCTTCCGCTCCATGTCCTTCGCCACGCTGCTCGTCCTCGCGCTTGTCGGCTTCGCCTCCGGCTTTGTCGATGCGATCGCCGGAGGCGGCGGCCTTTTGACCGTGCCGGCCCTCGTGCTCGCTGGGCTCGATCCAGTGGCGGCCGTGGCGACCAATAAGCTTGCCGGCTTTTTTGGCACGGGCTCGGCGACCCTCGCCTTCGCTCGCGCGGGCAAGATAGAGGCCAACATGGTTCCGGCGGCGCTCGCCGCGGGCATCGGCGCCGCGTTGGGGGCGCTGGCGCTCCCCTATGCGCCGCGCGCGCTTCTGAGCCTTGCGCTTCCTTTCGTGCTCATCGCCGTCGCACTTTATTTCGCCTTCTCCCCTGGCCTCGGCGAGGGTCAGCGCCGGCGGCGCGTGTCGCCGATGACTTATATTTGGACCCTTGCGCCGGTGATCGGATTCTATGATGGCGTGTTCGGCCCCGGCGCCGGGTCGTTCTATCTCATTGCCCTTGTGGCGCTCGTCGGCTTGAGCCTTATCCCAGCGATGGCTGCAGGGCGCCTGAGCAATCTCGGCAGCAATACCGGGTCGCTGATCATCTACGCTCTCGCCGGACACATCGTTGTTCCGGCGGGCCTGGCGATGGGCGTCGGCGCATTCCTGGGCGCGCGCCTGGGCGCGGGTTCGGCGATCAGGGCGGGAGCGAAGCTTGTGCGCCCTCTCATTGTCATAGTCAGTTGCGCGATGGCGCTGAGGCTCATAATTGCGCCCGAAGGACCGCTTGCTTTCCTCTGGAAGTGAGCGGTTGACGCCTCGCGTCCGACCGGCCTATAAGCCCGCCCAAGCAAGGCTGGGCCTTAAAACCCGGCCCTTTTATTATTGAGCGCGCCGATCCGGGCCGCAAGGAACGAAAAGTCGATGGCCAACACAAAATCGGCCCAGAAGGCGGCGCGCCAGACCATTCGCCGCACGGCCGTGAACAAGTCGCGCCGCACCGAGATGCGCACCTATGTCCGCAAGGTCGAGGAGGCGATCGCTTCCAAAGACCCGAAGGCCGCCGCCGAGGCGCTGAGCGCAGCTGAACCCCAACTCGCCCGGGCGGGTCAAAAGGGCATCGTCCACAAGAACGCCGCCTCCCGCAAAATCTCGCGCCTGACCAAGCGGGTCAAGGCGCTCGCCGGCTGATCGCTTCGGCCGCGCCCCGCTCCTCAGCCGGCGCTCATTCCCGATGACAGATGTTCCGCCGGACCGGCTCAGCGTCGACCCCTCAAGTCCATTCTATAACGAAATGGCGCTCGCGCGCGGCATCGGCGTGCGCTTTCGCGGGGTCGAGCGGCGTGACGTCGAGGAGTATTGTGTGAGCGAGCAGTGGATCCGAGCGGCGGCAGGCAAGGCTCTCGACCGTCGAGGTCAGCCGCTGGTGATCAAGATGACCGGCCCCGTCGAGCCCTATTTCCTTGCGCCAACCCGCGAAGTGGCTGATCCAGCTGGTCCGCCTCCGGGATAGGTGGCGGCCCAGCAGGGCGTGCGTCACTCGAACAGATTTCTCAAATGATCGTTCAGGAAGCGGCCGGATGGGTCCATTTTGCGGCGGATCGCCCGGAAGTCATGAAAGCGCGGATAGAGCAACGGCATGTCGTCCGCGCGATTGAAATGCAGCTTGCCCCAATGCGGTCGCGCGCAATATTGCCGGAGGATCGCATCGACGTCGAGGAGATAGCTCCAATAGTCGATGCCCGGGCCGCCCGAGACGGAGATCGTCACGCTGGCGCGCTCGTAATAGGGGCTCAGCATGCCCGAGTCGCCCGCGACGAAACGATATTCCACCGGATAGATGCAATTCGTATGCCTGGTCAGCATCAGCTCGCGGATTTGCCGCAGGGCCTCCTTGCCGTTTTCGACCGGTATGGCGTATTCGAGTTCGTGGAAGTTCGGGATGTATTCAATCGGGTAAATTTCCGAACTGTAGGCGACCCGCTTGAATGTCTCCTCGTTCGAATGAGGGGGTTCGCCGGTGACGTTCATCACCTTCATCTCGCAAACGTCGTGCTCGCGCTTGACCGTGGAGACAGCAGCAACGTCGGGCAGGCAGTAGAGGTGTCGCGACTCGGCGACCGGACACCAGAAGAAACTGAAATGGCGGTTGTTCATCGCCAGCTCGTCGTGCCTTTCCATGCAGGACTCGAAATCCTCGCGCCAGAGGGTCTCCTTGAGATTATAAGCGGAAATTGCCTGCAGCGTGATTGTCGAGATCACCCCAAGCATGCCGATGGAAACCTGCGCCGCGGCCATCAGTTCGGGATCCCGATCGGCGTCGAGCTCGAACACCGACCCGTCCGACTGAATCAGGCGCATGCCGACCGCTTGGGACGAAAGACAGCCAAGTGCGACCCCTGTGCCATGCGTGCCGGTCGAGAGGGCGCCGGCGATCGCCTGGGTGTCGATATCGCCCTGGTTGGCCAGTGACAGATCGAGTCTTTTAAGAGCGCGGCCCATATCGCCAATCCTCGTGCCCGCGCGCACGACCACGCGCTTGCGATCGAGGTCGGCGCTGACGAGCCCCTGCATGGCCTTCAAGCTGAGCAGCAGACCGCTCGTCGCCACCACCGGCGTGAAGGAATGGCCGGAACCGGCAACGCGGATGGGGAGATCCTGCCGCGAGGCCTCACGCACGAGCGCAGCCAATTCGTCTTCCGAACCCGGCTCCTCCTTGTGCCGCGCGATGAAGGATTGGTTGCCGACCCAGTTGCGCCAATGGCCGCCCGGCCCCAGCCGCGCAGACGACATTTCCTTGAGATCAGTCACGTCGTTCCCCGAGGCATGGGCGTCACGCGCGGCGTGCGCGCTCGGCTCGCGCTCGCCAACGATGGGTCGCCGATGCCGCGTCGAGTCATACAAGCGGTATCAAGGAAGCACTGCTCTGTGAACTATACTGATCGCGCAAGTCTCGCTTAAGAAGCTTACCGATCGGGCTGCGCGGCAAGCTGTCGAGGATTACGAGATCGGACAGGCGCTGCGTCTTCCCGACCCTCGCGTTGAGCCACGTCATGACCGCCGGCCCTTCTACCCGTGAGCCCTCGCGAAGAGCGACGAAAGCGACCGGCGTCTCTCCCCAGCGCGCCGAGGCGACGCCGATGACGGCCGCCTCGACGACGGCCTCGTGCTGCACGAGCTCCGCTTCGATGTCGGACGGATAGATATTGAAGCCGCCGGATATGATGACGTCCTTGCTCCGGTCGAGCAGGATCAGAAACCCGTCCTCGTCGAACCGCCCGATGTCGCCGGTCCGGATGAAGCGGCGTCCTTCCGCGTCGCGCCACTCGGCCTCGCGCGTCTTTTCTGGCAGATGGAGGTATTCCGTCATCATCATGTCCGATCGGCCGACCACCTCGCCGATCTCGCCGCTTTCGACCTCGCGTCCATCCTCGTCGATCAGGCGAATGTCACTGCCGGGCATCGGCTGACCCACGGTGTGCAGCTTGTTCGGAAATTGGTGCGCCGCAAGGATCGTCGCGCCGCCGCCCTCAGTCATGCCGTAAAACTCGACGAGGCCGCCCGGCCAGCGCTTCAGCACGTCGGCCTTCAGCGCAGCGGCAAACGGCGCGCTGGTCGAGAGCTTGAGAATGTAGCTCGAGAGATCGTACTGCCCGAAGTCTTCGCGTTCCATGATCCGGCGATATTGGACCGGGACGAGCATCGCATGCGTCGCGCGCCGCTCCTGCGAAATGCGGAGGAAGAGCCCGGCCTCGAATTTTGGCATCAGCACCGCGGCGCCGCCGTGCGCCAGCGTCGGCAGGAAGACGACAAGCGTCGTGTTCGAATAGAGCGGGGTCGCGACGATTGTCACTGCGTTCTTGTAGGGAACGCGCTTGAACTGCCCGAAGCGCATGCTGTGCGGCTGAACGATGCCTTTGGGCGCGCCGGTCGTGCCCGACGAATAGATGATGTTGAAAGGATGGTCGGGGGCGATTGAAACCCCGGCCGGCTTCGCGCCATCCACACCGATCCATTGCGAGAATGGCTCGCCGGCGTCACTGTCGTCCAGCGCGACGCGCTTGACCGCCTGTTCGTATCCACTTCCTTGCAGCGCCTTCGCGGTCTCCTCGTCGAGCAGGAGCACTTTCGCGCCGCAGTCCCTGAGCATCATCACGAGGGTCGCGGGCGTCGAGGACGGTGAAAGCGGCGCCACCGCCGCGCCGGCGGCGAGGACGCCACAGAAAGCGGCTGCGTAGTTGATCGAGGTCCTCGCACAGATGGCGACCGCATCGCCGCGCCCGACGCCGTCGCCTTGCAGGGCGACGGCGACGCGGTCCATCAGCGCGGCGAGGCCGCCATAGGTGAGGGTATGGCCGCCATCGACGAGAGCGGGATGCTCCGGCCGCTCCGCCGCATGGGCGCGGATGAGGTCGGGAAGAGAGGAGAAGTCGCCGGCAAGAATCGTCTTAGGGGACAAAAGATAGCAACTACATCTTCATCTTCCGTCAGCGACGAGACTACCTGTGATGCACATGCTCGTGTGCAGCAACCGCCTCCACATCAAAGGCGGAGGCCGTATTTGTTCCATCTGAAGCTAATGATAGATCCGAGATGAACCGATAGCGATCGAGATATATAGAAAGGTGAGAAACCAAGGTCGGATGAGCCGCGTCATTGAATATAAAAACCGCTGTTGCAGCGATGCCATTTCCTTTGATGCCGTTAAATCCGCCCGCGGGGCCCGGTTGAATGTCGGAAAGTGGTTTGGAATAATGTGAGTCTTTGTCCTGCATACCCGTCTGTTTTTGAAACCACCGCTGCTGGAATGTCCCGTTCAGAAATGCTCTTAG
>DATCEJ010000232.1:0-3121 GCA_036510135.1 Roseiarcus sp.
AGGAAATTTCTGCGGCGCGGATATCCATCAGCCGACCTCTTTCATGGCAAGGCGAATTGCGTTGAGTTTGGTTTTGAGCGAGCCGTCGACCATGCGCGAGCCAAGCTTGACGATCAGGCCGCCAATGATCGAGGGATCAACCTTCATGTCAAGATCGACCTCCCGGCCCCCGGAAGACGCGCGCAGCGAGTCTTTAAGCGAGGCGACGTTGGCGTCGGTCAAGGGGGCGGCGCTCGTGACTTGCGCCCGCGTCACGCCTCGGGAGGTGTCGTACAGCTTGCGGTAGTCCGCGATCATTTCACGGACGAAGTACAGCCGGCGCTTCGACGCCACGAGTCTTAGGAAATTCGCGGCCACGCCGCCAATTCCAGCCTGCGCGAGGATGGCGTCGAGGGCCTTGAGCTGGTCGGCGGCGGAAAATATCGGGCTCCGCACCAGCCGTTCCAGGTCAGGGCTTTCGGTGATGAGGGCGTCGAATCTCGCCAACGCGTCCGCGACGGCCTCGCCCTCGCGTTGATCCTGGGCGAGCGAAAACAGCGCGGACGCATAACGTCCGGCCACGCCGGAAACAACCGTGTCTTCCTCTGCCACGCCGCCACCTCGGATGACGATTAAGCTCAGCCGCGCCGCCTCCCCGAAGGCTTACGCGAACCCCGGAAATTCTTGACGATTCCGCGCTCAAAACCAAGCGCTCGGCCAAAGCCTGCCCGAAAGGCTGGGTTGCCTAACATAGGCGTTTTGCAGGCGCAACCCGCAGGAAGCGCGCGGCGCACCGGCTCAACGCGCGCTCAAATGACGACGCGAGACAGGCTGCTTCGCCACGAGCGAACCGGCGCCTAAGCGCGCTTCAAAATCCCGTTCTGTTTCACGCAAACTCTTCGCTAATGCCGCGCCGGCTGTCGAGCGCAGCGACGCGGCAAGCGCCTCGAGCGCGGCTTCCCGCGCCGAGCCGCGCTTGAAGACGAGCCTGACCAGGCGCGACCCGCCTTGGCCCACAATCTTCAAGCCGGCGATCCCAGCGCCCGAACGCCGCCAATCGGCATAGGCAAGGAGGGGCGCGAGCGTAGCCCCCTGCCCGGCCGAAGCGAGATGCCGGAGCGTTTCGAGGCTTGTCCCTCGGACGTCCGCGCCCAGCGCCGTCCTCTCCGCTCCCTTACAGAGCGCCAACGCCTGATCGCGCAGACAATGACCTTCGGCCAGTAGCAAAAGAGTGCTCGGATCGATCTCCTCGACGCCGATTGAGGCGCGCGCGGGCTTTTTCGTATGCCCGGAAAAGACGAGGAAGAATGGCTCGTCGTAAAGCTCGATCGACGCCAGCCTGGCGTCCCGCGGGTCGGTCGCGATGACCACGGCGTCGAGGGCGCCGTCTCGCAAGCGCTGAAGAAGCCTGTCGGTCAGATCCTCCACCAGATAGAGAGGCGTGTGCGGCAGCGCCTCGGCGAGCGCTGGCAGCGCGATCGGCAACAGGTAAGGCGCGACGGTCGTGATCACGCCGAGCCGGAGCTCGCCGGCGAAGGGATCACGCGCTGCATCAGCCGCAGCGCTGACCCCAGCCGCTGTCGCGAGAGTCGCGCGCGCCTGCGTCACCACCGTCGCCGCCCTGTCGCTGACGCGAGCGCCGCGGCCTTCTCGGTCGAACAGACGCAGGCCGAGTTCCGCCTCGAGCTTGAGGATTTGACCGCTCAACGTCGGCTGACTGACGTTGCAAGCCACAGCCGCGCGGCCGAAATGCCCGTGGTCGGCGACCGCGACCACATATTCGAGGTCTCGAAGGTTCATGTTTTTAAGATTGGCAACGCCAATCGCTTGTCAAGAGACAATCGATTGGACCTATCTCTCGCTCAGGCTTATCGAGAGCGACGAGATGGAAGTGACGCGGAAGCGCCACTTGCGGCAACTATGGTCGTCTCATCACCGGATCTTCGACGGCGAGACGCTGAACGACATTGGAGGAAAGCATGACAGAGGAAAGCAAATGCCCGGTCGTGGGCGAGGCGGGCGCGGCGCGCCCACGCACAAATCGCGACTGGTGGCCGGACCATCTGAACATCAGCGTCCTTCACCAGAACTCGAAGCTGTCCGACCCGCTGGATGGAAATTTCGACTACGTCAAGGAATTTCAAAGCCTCGACCTCCATGCGGTGGTCAGGGACCTTCATGCTGTGATGACGGACTCGCAGGACTGGTGGCCGGCCGATTTCGGCCATTACGGCGGCCTGTTCATCCGGATGGCCTGGCACAGCGCCGGCACCTATCGCATCGCCGACGGGCGCGGCGGCGCGGGCGCCGGACAGCAGCGCTTCGCGCCGCTCAACAGCTGGCCCGACAACGCCAACCTCGACAAGGCGCGGCGCCTGCTCTGGCCGATCAAGCAGAAATACGGACAGAAGATCTCGTGGGCGGACCTCATGATTCTCGCGGGCAACGTCGCCCTTGAGTCGATGGGCTTCAAGACCTTCGGCTTTGCGGGCGGACGCAAGGACGTGTGGGAGCCCGAGGAGCTTTACTGGGGCCCGGAGGGAACCTGGCTTGGCGACGAGCGCTACAGTGGTGAGCGCGAGCTCGAGCATCCGCTGGCGGCGGTGCAGATGGGCTTGATTTACGTCAATCCCGAAGGACCAAACGGCAAGCCGGACCCGGTCGCATCGGCGAAGGACATCCGCGAGACCTTCTTTCGGATGGCGATGAACGACGAGGAGACGGTCGCGCTGATCGCCGGCGGCCACACTTTTGGCAAGACGCATGGCGCGGGCGATCCGTCTCTCGTCAGCTCAGCCCCGGAGGGTGGCGCGATCGAGGATCAGGGCCTGGGCTGGAAGAGCGCGCACGAGACGGGCCATGGCGCTCATGCGATCACCGGCGGTCCGGAAGTCATCTGGTCGCAGACGCCGCTCAAATGGAGCAACCATTTCTTCGACAATCTTTTCAAGTTTGAATGGGAACTGACGAAGAGCCCGGCCGGGGCGCACCAATGGGTCGCGAAAGGCGCTGAAGCCTCGGTCCCCGATCCCTTCGATCCGTCGAAGAAGCGGCGGCCCACCATGCTGACGACCGATCTGGCGCTTCGGATGGACCCCGCTTACGAGAAAATCTCGCGCCGTTTCTATGAGCATCCGGATCA
>DATCEJ010000233.1:0-21275 GCA_036510135.1 Roseiarcus sp.
GTTCAAACTTGTGCGTATCGGGCAAAGTTCCGCATCGCCGGTTTGCTGGTCATCCTGGCCGCGATTCTGAGCTGCCTATGGCCGTGTTCCGCCGACGCGCAGGCGCAGGACCCGTGCCCCAATGGCTATTTGGCCTTCGGCAGCAAGGAAAACCCCCAAGATATAATTATCTCAAAGGCTTGCACCGTTAGGGGCTCGCACACGTACTATTACGGGAACGTCAATATCATTCAAGGCGGGCAACTCGCTTTCAGCGACCCGCCGGACAGCACAGTTACGGATTTCTGGACGCGATCCATCATTGTCGAGAATGGCGCCCTCCTTCAGGCGGAAAATCTAGCCGACCCCAAGCATCCGCGACCCTTTGGCACAGCCGGCGCCGTCCTGATGATTCACCTCTACGGTCCCGACCAGAGCAATGGCGACCCAACCAAAACTCCCGGCATGGGCGCCCTGTGCAAGACGCCTGAAACCGAGACCTCCGGGCCGTGCGGCATCCCGATGTCCGCCTGGCTCAACAACGGCAAAAGCGAACTCGCCCTTCCCGGAGGGGTGCACGACTTTTTCTACCGGTACGGTCCACTGCGCGGCGACGAGAGATGCAGCAACGGAAGCAAATGGCAATCCGACAAGTCCCATAGATGCGACGAGCGGGCCGACCCGAACACACCCGGGCGCGTCAACGTCGGCTATTTTGGCTACAAGGTCCTCGCGGTTTCCTATGGCGGCCAACTGGAGCTGAACGGTATGGTCGGTAGGTGCCGCGACGACAGCGGCAGCCATCCACAAGACCGATGCGTCAGGACCTGGGGACGGTTGTCCTCTTCCATTTCCCCGGGCGACGGTCCGGAGGGAACAAAGGGGATCGTAATTGAGACCTCTGGCGGGCGCCCGTTTATTTCGGAGCACGACCAGATCGTCGTCACGACGACGGATTACCTTCCGGGCCATTCCGAGACTTTCACAGTAACGAAAGTGGTGGAAAGGCTTCCTGGGCTCACTCTGATTTACGTGGACCATCCGGCACAGTTCCCGCACAACGGAACTCGCTACTCGCTGGTCAACCGGCTGAAGGGGGCCAACGGACGGCTGGCGTCGATAGATCCGAGACTGGCGAACTGGGGAGCTGAAACCAGGGCCGCTGTCGCGATCCTCAACCGAAGCGTCCGGATCGTTTCCGGGGGAGACAATCCAGGCGACGCCTTTCCGGATTCCCCAGCCAAGGACGGGACGAAGTGCAAGCTCAATTCCGACGGCCGGACCGATGGCAAGGGCCCCTGCTATTCATTCGGCGGCCACATGGTGATCCGGCAGGGCGCCCAATCGGTCTTCGTTGAAGGCGTCGAATTCAACCAGTTGGGCCAGGGCGGGCGCATCGGGCGCTACCCCATTCACTTTCACATGGCGCGGAAGACGCCCGACAATACACTGATCGGCCTGAATTCGATCAATGAGTCGATGACCCGGTGGATCGTGCTCCATTCGACCTCACACGTGTTCCTCAGTCAGAACATTGGCTACAAGTCCATTGGACATGGCTTCTACCTGGAAGATGCGACGGAGACGGGAAATGTATTTGCCGAAAATCTCGGCATATTCGCCCGGGCGGCCATCGACAACGAACAAAATCCAAGGAAGATTGCCGGCATACTTTCCGATAATCAGGATCCTGCGTCGTTTAATAAGAAGCCCAGTGACGCAAACGTCGCAAACCCTGGTTTTCCCTATCGCTCCGACTCGGAATTCCCGTCCGTATTCTGGATCACCAATGGCTGGAACAGCTTCATAGGCAACATGGCCGCCGGCGCCGGGACATGCGGAACATGCTACTGGCTTGTCCCCGCCGCGAACAAGCGCGATGGCTGATGTTCCCGATGACAAGGGCAATCCGCAGGACATGAAATGGAGCGGGTATGCGGGTTTGCAGAAAAACGCCGCTTTCGCCGGAACGACGCCGTTAGAATCCTTCACCGGGAACTTCTGCAGTTCGGCGATGATGTCGTTTCAAACGACGGCGGACGCGCCAGCGTGTAACGGCACGCGCGCCGCGCTCGCTCCCACTTCCAATTTTCCAACTGTCCAGGATCTCAAGGGCCTCGCTCCGCCTCCGGCGCGTCACACAGTCGCCGATCATACAGAGTCCGATCCGATGGCGGACATGTATTATCCCCATGTCGGGGGGGCGCGAAAGGCGACGCGCTGCAACTTCGGCGGGCCCGGCCAGGACGCCTACGACTGCACCAACGTCTCAGTTTGCGCGGAGGGAAACCTGAAGGCCTGCGTCGTTACGGTGCTCGACCATTATACGTCCTCGTTCAACTGGGCGGCGGGCGCCGTCTCGGCGGTCTGGCTTCGTCCGCTCTGGTATCTGGTCGACAACAGCGTTCTTACCGATGTCCAGAATGCGGCCCTGACCTTCGTCAGCGGCGGCGACTTCACCCATTCGTCGGTCATTCCAGGCTATTGGGCGCTCGTGCGAAATACGATTTTCGTCGGCCACACCCAGGATCAGGAGACCGGCAACCCGTTTGCCGCCGATTCCGGTCCTTTCAACAATCGTTCCGGGCTGAAATGCGACCCGCTCGTCGCAGGTCATGGCGCCCCAGGCTGGTGCCTCAGCACGCCAGAAGGCGTCAGCCTGCCCGTGTCAAATTGGTCTATCAATCAAAGAATGTTCAGTATCTATGATGGTCCGGCCCTCGAGGACACGAACGCGTATTTCGACATCACTAAGACGGACTGTCCGGAAGGCTACAATAAGGGCTGCATCTACGGCGCGGGAACCGCGCTCGGCATCCCGAAAAAACCCGGCGCCGGCGATTGCTATCTGCCCAACGCGGCGATCGCCTGGAAGCAGCCGAATGGCTTCTTCTACCCGCCGGCTTTCCATTCCAAGAATCTGTTTTTCGACAAGGTCGACATCCGGCACTATGTGATCGATCCGTTGTTCGAACAGAATACCTACAAGACAGACTATGCCACAGCGCAACGAGACTATTGTAACGCCAACCCCAGCATGTTTGACGGATTCACGGGTATTGACAGGCAAACCGAGCTCAACGACGACGACGGCTCCCTGACCGGATTGAGCAATACGTTGTCGGGACCCCTCAGGCAGACCATATCGGTCAACGAGGATTCCTTCTTCAACGCGCCTGCGGAAACAGCTGAATGCTGGTCCAATATCGGGCCTAACAACGACCCGGCGAATGCCTGCAAACCGCGGAACGACAAGGAACCGCCGGTCACGGCAAAGACCAGTCCCTACGATTACGTCACAACCGTAATCTACCATCCCGAGATGACGGTTGATAAAGGCGCGAAACGGATCTGGAGCGTCGCCTGCACCAATCCAGGATGTTATGGGGTGCCTCTGTTTCGACAATACTTGACCGGCGCAAATGGTGGAAGCGGCTCGAACGCCAACACTCGTGAATGGGCGAAGTGGTACGAGAACGACCCTAAAACCGGGGAAAGTTGCGGCAAGAATCCAAATCGTGCGACCTGCCGGTGGCCATTCATCCGCATGGCTGGCACAGCCACAGCGACACGCGAGACGATGACGATGGACGGAGGCGCGTATTATATCGACACGACCGTGCCCTGGGACATGCAGTACAAGGAAGCCTACAACCACCAAGGCGAGACCAGTTCCTTCAACGTCTTCTGGCCTGGCGAAACTTATACGGTGTTCTTTTTGTACCTGAAGCCAGAAACCCACCAAACCTATCAGATCTATGTGGGCAAGGACTTCGGAGACGGCGCGTTCAAGGCGGTGCAGGTGAAGATACCCACCGCAGCTTTCAAAATCACCCCTATCGACCACCCAGAGTGGCTGAGCGTTGACAGGAGCGCCGTCAAGACCACCGGCATCCTGACAGTCAAGGTGTCGTTCAAATCCGCCGAGGCGCTGCTCAAGCCAACGCCGGCCAATGGATTGTGCCAACCCCTCGACTTCTGCAAGGCGCACGGAGACGGATGCGTTGGCAACGTCGCGCAAAGCGACCCGCGATTTCTTGCTCTCAACGGCGATCTGAACTACGGGCCTCAAGAAGCCAACGAGATATGTCAGGACTGGGCGATAAAAGACCTCGATTGCCCCCCATCCGGGTGTCTTGGGTTCCAGTTCACCCTGCCTGCGACCTTCAAGGCTGACGCGACGCTCGCCGCGCCGTCGCCCCATCGCCCCAAGCCTCAGCCATTTCCCACGAGCGCGACCGCGTTCACAAGGACGTGGGGGGCGCCGGACGACAAGCCCGGCGGGGCCTGCTACTATCCAAAGGTGCCGACAGCCTCCAAGCCTGACCCGGCGGACCAGTGCCTCGTTCCGTAGGCTAGGCCCATCTTGCTTGCAAAAGGGAAATGTCGTCTGCCGCCCCGCTCGCGCCTCGACGCGCTCTTATGCGCGGGCTGTTGGTGTGCGTTCGGATCGATCTCGTAGTCGACACGGCCGTGGACTGGCGCCCGAGGGCCCCGGTTGCGCCGAGGATAGGTCCAGCGTTCGCTGGCTGCTTGTTATAAGCTCAGCTCCCATGTCGGATTTGGCGCTATCCATTGTTCTGGGCATCGCCCTCGCCGCGGCGACCGGCTTCCGCCTGTTTTTGCCGATGCTCATTGTCAGTGGCGCCGCCTACACGGGCCACCTCCACTTGGACGATGGTTTCGCCTGGCTGGGCACGCTGTCGGCCTTGATCATGCTGAGCGCGGCGGCCCTCGCGGAAGTTCTGGCGTATACCATTCCGGTTGTCGACAACCTGCTCGACACTGTGGCGACCCCCGCCGCCTTCGTCGCCGGGACGATCGTTTCGGCCGCTGTCATGATCGATGCGCCGCCAATGGTGAAATGGACGGCGGCCGTGATCGCCGGCGGCGGCATCGCGGGATTGACCCAGGGAATGACCGGAATTCTCAGGGCGCACTCGACGGTTCTGACCGGGGGTCTGGGGAACCCCATCATCGCCACCGCGGAGCTCGGCAGCGCCGCGCTGATCTCGTTTCTGGCGCTCGCTGCCCCGACCGTCGCGATTGCGCTGGTCGCCGTGTTCTTGATCGTGGCGCTGCGTCTCGTATTCCGCCGATTTCGCAGTGCGAAATCCTCCGATAAACCGACGTAGAGGATCGGCGCTTTGCCCGGGCTTGGCCTGATGAACCGCCGATCATGCGCCATGACGAAAAGAGGCCGCGCTGACACGGGCTGTGTAGATCGCCGTGGCGAAGCCCTCGGCTTAAGCGGGCGCGATTACCGCCTTCCAGGCGCCGTCCAGGGTGCGAAGTTAGGAACGGCGCACGAAAGGCGGTCGCCTATGGGGAAAAATGCAGATGAATTAGCGCGATAGCCGCCGTCGGGGGCCAAACTCAGCGCGGTGTCGCGCTTCGCCTCCCAGCCAAAATGTAGCAGGGCGACCGCGAGAGGGCGCGATCGGCCAAGGGCGGGACGGCTTGTTGCGGTGCGGTTGAGATTCGAAAGACTGTTCCGAGTGCGCGATTCTGATACTCGGACAGCAATTTATTGCAGAAAATCAGAAATTAAGTTAAGCTTGGCCGATGAGCAATTCTGCGCTTTCCTATACCAAAGCTGAGGTGGCCATTTCGGCGCGGCTCATACAAGGAGAGCTACAGGAAAATTTTTCCGTCGAATTTCCCGCGTAACGCATTGATAAGTCTCGATTCTGACGAGAGAATCCAAGGAAATCCAAGGAAATCCAACAGGCGTTATCGGGAGGTTTCGCAGCGAAACGGCCACTCGCCAAGGAAAACCAATCGCGGCCAGCGTCGCGGCCCGAGAAGGCATAAATAATTCTAAGCAAGCCGGAAGCGCTGCTCGCCGCCGTCCTCCACTTCGCCGACCACCATTCCGCGCTCGCTCAAGTCCTCGAGATGGGCCAGGGTCGAAAGGCCCGCGGCGCGCGTCAGGGCTGGGTTCAGGCCGACATAGATCCGGGCGACGAGGGCCGGAATCGTCTGCGGGCCGTTCGCCAGCGCATTCAGGATCGAGGCTTCCCGCTGGCGCCGGTGATGGATCAGCGCGCGTAGGTACCGTTGCGGCTCGACGACGGGGCCGCCGTGGCCGGGCCAATAGATCGTCTCTGGGCGCCCGCGCAGCTTTTCGAGCGAGCCCATGTAAGCGCGCATCGAACCGTCGGGCGGCGCGACGATCGACGTCGACCAGCCCATGACGTGATCGCCTGAAAACAGGGCGTTTTCCTCCAGAAGCGCAAAGCACAGATGGTTCGAGCAATGTCCGGGGGTGGCGATGGTGTCCATCGTGCAGCCAGGGCCCTGCCAACGCTCGCCGTCGGCGAGAACGGCGTCCGGCGCATAGTCGCGGTCATGTGCGGAATCGAGGCCGCTCGAGCCGTCGCCACGGGATGTGAACGGCGCGGCGCCGACCACCTGCGCGCCCGTTACTGCGCGAAGCTTCCTCGCGCCGACGCTATGATCGCGATGGGTATGGGTGATGAGAATGGTCTCGACCCGCTCGCCGTCAACCGCGGCGAGTAGCGCCGCGAGATGCGAGTCGTCTTCCGGGCCCGGATCGACGATCGCGACCCGATCGCGCCCCAGAATGTAGGTGCAGGTGCCGTTGAAGGTGAAGGGCGAGGCGTTCGGGGCCACCAGGCGGCGCACCATCGAGGAAACTTGGGTCAAAGCACGCGGCGGCGGCTCGCGCGCGGGGGCGGACAGGTCGGGCTCGCTCTCGTCGTCAGCCATCGCGAGCTCTGTGCTCTCTGCTCCGCGGCAGGCGGGTCCCCGCCTTGTCACCATCGCCAGGCTCAGGCTATGTGGCGAAGCGCCGCGTCGCGGCAAGTCTTCTAGCACATCCCCAGATCTTCCAGGACATTCCCATGACTTTCCTCACGCCGCCAGCCGCCATCCGATCGTCGGGGGAACGAATTGCGCAAGGCCTCGCGCTCGCGCTCGGCGGATCGCTCCTGCTCGTGGTTTCGGCCAAGGTTCAGGTTCCCTTCTATCCGGTGCCGCTGACGCTGCAGACGCTCGTCGTGCTCCTGCTCGGCGCGACGCTTGGGGCGAGGCTCGCAGCCGCCTCCGTCGCGCTCTACCTCATCGAGGGTCTGGCGGGCCTGCCGGTCTTCGCCGGCGCGGTCGCTGGACCTGTCTACATGGCGGGGCCGACCGGAGGATTTCTCGTCGGATTCCTCGCCGCGGCGGCGCTGACTGGTTTTGCCGCTGACCGGCGGTGGGACCGGTCGTGGATAAGGCTCCTCGCCTCGCTCAGTCTTGGCCACGCAATGATGTTCGCCTTTGGCTTTCTCTGGCTCGCCCAGCTCGTCGGCATGCAAAAGGCATTCGCCGCGGGCGTCGCGCCCTTCGCGCTTGCGACGATCGTCAAAACTCTGCTCGCCGTCGCGCTGGTCGGCGCGGGCCGGAGCGCGCTCGAACGAACGAGCCGCGCCTAAGTCTGGTAAGCCGGCATGGCGGCGGACCCCGATCGTCACGGACCGCCTTCGCGGACGGCCTTCGCCCGATTCGTGGCCTCGGCGACGCGCTGGAGCGACAACGACGCTTATGGCCATCTCAACAACGTCGTCTATTACGCGCTGTTCGATTCAGCGGTGAACGCGATCCTGATCGAGGCGGGGCTGCTTGATCCCGCTTCGAGCCCGATCATCGGCCTGGTCGTCGAAAGCAGTTGCCGGTTCTATGCCAGCCTAACCTATCCCGAGCCG
Organism: Roseiarcus sp.; assembly: GCA_036510135.1. Taxonomy (GTDB): domain Bacteria; phylum Pseudomonadota; class Alphaproteobacteria; order Rhizobiales; family Beijerinckiaceae; genus Roseiarcus. Next base: position 7,689 of record DATCEJ010000233.1, read on the forward strand.
GCGGAAGTCGGTGTCGCGGTCGAGCATCTCGGCCGCTCCTCGGTGCGATACCACCTCGCGGTGTTCAAAGCCGGGGCTGAAGAGGCCGCCGCGGCTGGCCGCTACACCCACGTCTATGTCGAGCGGGCGACGAACCGCCCGATTCCGATTCCCGAAGGGCATCGGCGGTTGATGGAAAGCCTGAAGGCATCCTGAGGACCCTGCGCTCTCGCGTCACCGGTTCCGGACGGCGATCATGGCGTCGCGCAGAACGTTGACTTCGTCCCGCGATTCCTGCCACCGCGACACCATGACATCCCGTATCGACAGCATGCCGACAAGCTTGGCCCCGTCCATGACCGGCAAATGGCGAATGCGGTGCTTGTGCATGAGCCTCTCCGCCTCGACCATGGTCGTTTCGTGCGCGCAGGTCGTGACCTCGCGGGTCATCAGGTCGCGGACGTGCAGGTCGGCGAGCCTGGCTCCGTCCTTGGCGAAAGCGCGCACCACATCGCGCTCGGAAATGATTCCGACCAGCGCCCCGTGGGCGTCGCAGACCGGGAAGGCGCCGATGTTGAGCGCGCTGAGCCGCGTGCAGATTGAGGTGATCGATTCTTCGGGAATGCACGTCGCCAGAGACTGGCGGTTCGATTTCAGGACGTCTGCAACCCTCATGAAGAGCCTCCGCTCGCGTATTTCGGATGCTTCAGTCGTACGCCTCCGCGACAATCTGTCGCCGGAGTTGGTCTGAAACAAGGCCGGCTCGGTTGGATGGCTTGAGCGCCCTTGATCATGAACTTGGTTTGAGGCATACGAGCGCCTCCTCATTATCCGCGGGTGGGTTCGTCCCTCGCGGAAAGACCTTCTGGTGATGTCGTGAAAGTCCGTAATTCGTTGAAATCCCTGCGCAACCGCCATCGCGACAACCGCCTCGTGCGTCGCAAGGGCCGCGTCTACATCATCAACAAGACGCAGCCGCGCTACAAGGCGCGGCAGGGATAGCCGCCTCCCCAGGCGATCCTTTTGACGAGAGCCGTCTCGCGCGTTACATTGTGCGATGCGGCATTCCGCGCACTCCCTCTTCGCCAAACTAGCGATCGCTGCCTTTTTGGCCGGCGCGTCGGCGTGGGCGGACGAACCGTCGACCGCGCCTGACGCCAAGCCGGACGGGCAGGCGCCGCAGGCGAAACACGACGAGCCGCCGCCGAAAACGTCCGCGGAAGAACGCGCCGAGCTCTATACCCGGCTCGCTGCTTCGAAGGACGCGGACGAGACGTCAGGGATCATCACCCGGCTTCTGCACCTCTATTCCGAATCCGGCTCGGACACCGCTGATCTCCTGTTTAAGCGGGCCCGCCAGGCGATCGGGGTCGAGAACTATTCCGACGCGCTCAAAATCCTCGACTCGACGGTCGCGCTCCAGCCTGACTGGGCAGAGGGCTGGAACGCCCGTGCGACCGCACGCTATCTCGACGACGACTACAAGGGCTCCATGGCCGACATCGCGCAGACGCTCAAGCGCGATCCCAAGCACATCGGGGCGCTCATGGGCATGGCGATGATCCTGGAAGCGCGCGAGAAACGCGAAGACGCGCTCAAGGTTTATGAGCGGGTCCTGGAGATCGCCCCGCGTTGGCGCAACGCCCAGGAGGCGGCCGACAAGCTCAAGGCTGCGCTGGCGGGCAGCGAGCTGTAGCCAGCTTTAGTGCTTGGCCTCCTTCTCGGGCAGCCGGGACCCCGGCGTTGATCCGTTTGGATTGTCTTGGCGCCTGGCTGTTTCCGCGCGGAATGCCCCTGTAATGACTGTTGGATTTCTTGGATTTCCTTGGATTCTCTCGTCTGAAACGAGACTTATCAATGGGTTACGAGGACAAAATCTCAGAAACTCTTTCATACGGTTCTCCGTCGCGTGGCTCCGCGGGAGTCGAAGCTTGCGGTCGAAGCCATGCTCAATCGCAGGACTGTTCATGGGGCAAGCTTAACTTAGCTTCTGATTTTCCGCAATAAATTCTCGACATTAAATCTTCTCCAAGCCGTTCCCTCATGGCCGCCTTAACCCAAAGTCGTTTTGCGCTAAGCCGCCGCGCGGATCTCCCGGATGTTCTCGGCGTACGCCTTCGGGTCGCCCTCGAACACCTTGGAGCCCGCGACGAATACGTTGGCCCCGGCGCGTGCGAGCAGCGGCGCGGTCTCCGGCGCGACGCCGCCGTCGACCTCGATGTGAATCTTGCGGTCGCCGATCATCCGCTTCACCCGCGCGATCTTGTCCAGCATGGCGGGAATGAACGCCTGGCCGCCGAAGCCGGGATTGACGGTCATGACCAGGATCAGGTCGAGCCGGTCGAGCACATATTCGATTGCGCTTTCCGGCGTCCCAGGATTGATCGCGACGCCCGCCTTCTTGCCGAGTGCGCGGATCGCCTGCAGCGAACGGTCGAGATGTTTTGCCGCTTCGGCGTGAACCGTGATGTGATCGGCGCCCGCCTTGGCGAACGCTTCGAGATACGGGTCGCACGGCTCGATCATCAGGTGGCAGTCGAAGGGTTTATCGGTGAGGGGCCTCAACGCGGCGACGACAGGCGGCCCGAAAGTGATGTTGGGCACGAAATGCCCGTCCATCACGTCAAGATGGATCCAGTCCGCGCCCGCCGCGGCGACCGCGCGCACTTCCTCGCCGAGTTTGGCGAAGTCCGCCGACAGAATCGACGGCGCGATGATAATGGGATGGGTCACGCGCCGATCTCCTCTTCGACGGCCGGTCGAACGCGGCGCTATCGATGGCCACCATCAGGACGAGAGTCAATGCGGTTCGGTCACGCTTAAATAACAAATTTGATTAGTTTCTAATAAATAACAACTTATCCATATAGCTTAAATCATTGCCTTCGGCCGGGATGCCGCCTATGTACCGCGCCTTGCCAAGGGAACCCTCGATGCCGAGCGTATTGCCAGCCCATCTCAAGCGGCTGGAGGCCGAGTCCATTCACATCATGCGGGAAGTTGTCGCCGAGATGCGCAATCCCGTGATGCTCTACTCGATCGGCAAGGATTCGAGCGTCATGCTGCACGTGGCGATGAAGGCCTTCTATCCGGCCAAGCCGCCGTTTCCGCTGCTGCACGTCGACACGATCTGGAAGTTCCGCGAAATGATCGCCTTCCGCGACGAAACAGCGCGCCGTCTCGGCCTAGATCTGATCGTCCACATCAACCAGGAGGGTGTGAAGCGCGGGATTTCGCCGATCGCCTCTGGCTCGCAACTCCACACCCAGGTGATGAAAACCGAATCGCTTCGGCAGGCGCTCGACGCTGGCCGCTTCGATGCCGCTTTTGGCGGGGCGCGGCGGGACGAGGAGAAGAGCCGGGCGAAAGAGCGCATTTTCTCGCATCGTTCGTCCGCCCATGCCTGGGACCCGCGCAACCAGCGTCCTGAACTGTGGCGGCTGTTTAATACCCGCATCCGCGAAGGCGAATCTTTGCGCGTTTTCCCGCTCTCCAACTGGACCGAACTCGACGTGTGGGAATACGTGCAGGCGGAAGACATTCCGGTTGTGCCGCTCTATTTCTCCAAGCTTCGTCCTGTCGTCGAGCGTTCGGGGACGCTGATCATGGTCGACGACGACCGCTTGCCGCTCATGCCCGGCGAGACGCCGCAGATTCGGAAGGTCCGTTTCCGCACGCTCGGCTGCTATCCCTTGAGCGGTGCGATCGAGTCGGAAGCCGACACGCTCCGCGACATCATCGCCGAAATGCGCAAATCGACGACCTCCGAGCGCCAGGGTCGCCTCATCGACTCGGATGAAGCCTCCTCGATGGAAAAGAAAAAGCGCGAGGGGTATTTCTGATGAATGTCGCCGTTGATCTCGCGGTCTTGCCCACGCTTCGTCTCCTGACCTGCGGCTCGGTCGATGACGGCAAGTCCACCCTGATCGGGCGGATGCTGTACGAGAAGAAGCTCATCTTCGACGACCAGCTTTCCACGCTCGAGCGCGACTCGAAGAAGTTCGGCACGACCGGCGCGGATATCGACTTTGCGCTCCTGGTCGACGGGCTCGAAGCCGAGCGCGAGCAGGGCATCACAATTGACGTTGCTTATCGCTATTTCGCGACCGAAAGGCGCTCGTTCATCGTCGCCGATACGCCAGGCCACGAGCAATTCACCCGCAACATGGCGACGGGCGCGTCCAACGCTGATCTGGCGATCGTGCTGGTCGACGCTCGCAAAGGTCTGCTCACGCAGACCCATCGCCATTCGATCATCGTTTCGCTGCTTGGCGTCCGCCATGTCGTGCTTGCGGTCAACAAGATCGACCTTGTCGACTACAGCGAACAAGTCTTCCGTCAGATTGAAGCCGACTATCGGAAATTTGCCGAGACGCTTGGCTTCCGCACGTTGATCGCGCTGCCGATCTCGGCCCGCCACGGCGACAATGTGTCGGCCTTGAGCGCCCGCACGCGTTGGTACGGGGGCCCGCATTTGCTGGACTATCTGGAGCGCGTCGACGGCGAAGACGATCGCCGGAGCGCGCCCTTTCGTTTGCCCGTGCAATGGGTGAACCGCCCGCATCTGGATTTTCGCGGCTTCGCCGGCACGATTCCGAGCGGACGCATTGCGCGAGGCGATCGTGTCGTCGCCGCCGATTCGGGCCGTGAGAGTACGGTCGCCAGTCTTTTGGTCGCCGACCGCGAGGTCGAGGCCGCGGAGGCGGGCGACGCCGTCACGCTGACGTTGACCGACGAGATCGACATCCCGCGCGGCGACGTGTTGTCGAGCCCGGACAGCCGTCCGGAGGTCGCCGCTCAGTTCGCAGCGCATATCTTGTGGATGAGCGCCGAGCCGATGCTGCCCGGTCGTTCCTATCTACTCAAGATCGGCGGGCGGACGACGCCCGCTTCGGTCACCGAGCTCAAGCACCGTCTCGACGTCAACAATTTCGACAAGCTGGCAGCAAAAGAACTCGAACTCAATGAGGTTGGCTTCTGCAATATCGCGACCACCATGCCGGTCGCCTTCGATGCTTATGCCGACAATCGCGACACTGGCGGTTTTATCCTGATTGATCGCGCCACCAATGAGACGGCTGCCGCGGGCATGATTGCGCATGGGCTGAGGCGGGCGGCCAACGTGCATCGACATGGCGCGACGGTGGGTCGCGAGGCGCATGCCGCGCTCAAGCACCAGACGCCCGCGATCCTCTGGTTCACCGGCCTCTCGGGCGCGGGGAAATCGACGATCGCCAATCTGGTTGAGGCCAAGCTTCACACGCGGGGCGTGCACACCACGCTGCTCGACGGCGACAACGTTCGCCACGGCCTCAACAAGGACTTGGGCTTCACCGCCGCAGACCGCGTCGAGAACATTCGGCGCGTCGGCGAAGTGGCGAGGCTGATGACCGACGCAGGGCTTATCGTGCTGTGCTCGTTCATCTCGCCGTTCAGAGCCGAACGGCGGCTCGCTCGCGACACTGCGGCGGAGAGCGAGTTCCTGGAGATCTTTGTAAAGGCGCCGCTCGAAACCGTTATCGCGCGCGATCCAAAGGGACTCTACAAGCGGGCGCTGGCCGGCGAGATCAAGAATTTCACCGGCGTCGATCAGCCCTATGAAGCGCCCGAGGCGCCGGAGCTGACGCTCAATTCGGCCGAGGACTCGCCGGAAGCTTTGGCGGATCGGGTCGTCAAGGAGCTTGAACGGCGCGGCCATATCGTGACGTTATAGGGCGGGGCGACTGCGCCCCTTCATCTTGGGGCCTCCATGCTCACGTTCTATTACGCCACCAACACCTGCGCGCTGGCTTCGCATATCGCGCTCGAAGAAGCGGGCGCGGCTTACGAAACGCGATGGATCGATTTCGGCGCCGCCGAGCAGACCAAGCCAGACTATCTCAAAATAAATCCGAAGGGCCGGGTGCCTTCGCTTGTGACTGAGCGCGGTGTGCTCACCGAAACGCCGGCGATCCTCGCCTATATCGCGCAAACGCATGCCGCGGCTAAGCTCGCGCCGCTCGACGATCCCTTCGCTTTCGCCGAACTGCAATCCTTCGTGAACTACCTCTGCTCGACGCTGCATGTGGCGCACGCGCACCGCATGCGCGGTTACCGTTGGGCGGACGATCCGGCGGCGCATGAGGCGATGAAGAAGAAGGCGCCGCAGTCGGTCGGCGCCTGCTTCGATCTGATCGAGCGCAAGATGTTCCGAGGCCCATGGGCGATGGGCGAAGCGTATACGGTCGCCGACCCTTATCTCTTCACAATCGCGCGCTGGATGGAGGTCGACGGCGTCGATCCCGCCGCTTATCCCCGCGTGCTCGATCATCGCGACCGGATGGCGGAGCGCCCGGCGGTTCAGCGCGCGCTCAAGAGCGAGGGGTTGGCCTAGCCGGGAGCGGGCGGGGGCGCGTGCGGTCGTGGCGCCGCGCCTGCAATATCAGGCCGTTAGGCGCCGAAACCTGACACGATTTCCGAATCGTCCGCCCGCCCGTCTTCCGGCTCGGGCTCGGTTTCGGGAGGGACGTGGGTCAGGCCAAGTGGCGGCGGAGGCAGCGCCGCGACGGGCGGGGCGGGAGCGGCCAATGCGCGGTCCTTGGCGGGGCCTTCTAGGCCACTCAACCCATGATAGCGATCGAGAGATTTGACAACCCGCACGAGCGCCTGCACGGCTTTCAGGTCGCCGCGCTCGATCGCGACGTCGGCAAGGCGCAGCGCCTTGGTGAGCCTTGCGACTTGTAGATGGACGTATCGCTCCGGCGCGTCGAGCCGGCGCGCCGCGATGACCGAGTCGATTTCGCGCTTGATCGTCCGAACGCTGACCTTGCGGGCCTCCGCGATCTGCTCGAGGCCATAGCCCGACGCGAGGAGGTCAAACGAGGCTTGGCGAAACGCGGTCTTCGCGTTCCTGCGCGCCTTTGTGGCCGCTCGCTCCTTGGCGCGTCCGGATTGGGAGTCTTCGGTCATGCGGGTCCATGGCGAATAGTGGATGATCTGGCAATAATCATGGCACAGTTCTGATTATCGGTAAAGAAAATGTTCCGGAAATGTTCTGGAGCCGGGTCTCGGCCGGTGACAGCTCGCCAAGGGGAACCGACGGCGCTTCACCAAAAGGGAGTAAGGTAAACTGTCGCCGAATTTGCCTTCACCCGGATGGAGGTGGACAGCGTGGACCCCGCCGCCTTCCCGCGCGTGCTCGATCATCGCGACCGGATGACGGAGCGCCCGGCCGTGCAACGCGTGCTCAAAGCCGAGGGGCTCGCGTAACGCAACCTCGTGGCGCCAACATCATTCTTTTGCGAGTAGGGCCTATAAAACTAGCCACTCAAGTTCATTGGCGCTCCACTTTGAGTTTCTATAACCCCGAACCCATTGGCAAAGATCGCAAACTTGAATTCCGGTGCTTCACGTCAACCAGGCGTCCTGTCACGCGATCTTCACATATTCGAAATCACCCGTCTGGCTGTTGACGCCAACGCGCGGCGGAGCGATCCAGCTCGCATATTTGCCGGGCTCGTGGCACGGCTTCATCAGCGACCTGATGAAAGCGATGTCATTGTCGTTGGGCAGCCAGGCGCCGCTCTTCACCTTCCACGCATCCTCGGTCAAAACTTCGCCGGTGGGGCTGATGCTTTTGCCGCCGAGTTCGCCGATCCTGCGGTTGAAGCCTTTGTGCGGCTGGATGAACTTGAAGTCGATTCCGGCCTTTTCGACCGACTTGTTCCAGCGGTCGATCCCGCCCTGGCAGTCGACGATGAAATCGTCGAGCAGCCGCGAGTTGAGAGCGCGCAACGCCGGCGCGTCTTCCACAACCAGCTTGCCGTCGACGACCCGGGTGACTGGATAGGTCGCATCTCGCAACACGTGATCGTCGCCCTTGAGGTTCGCCTCGTTGAAGCGCCCCTTGATGCCGGCGCCGAATACCTCGGCGGCGTTGCTGGAGATTTCGCTGCCGAACAGGTCGCGAGTGACCGACGCGTGGAAATTGGCCTTACGCTGCAAGAGCGGCAGGTCGACGACGCCGAGCTTGCGCACCGCCTCGACTTCATTGGGATCCTTGATGCCGGCTTTGACCATCGCCGCGCAAGTCGCCTCGATCGTTCGCTGTACCCCCGTTTCGCCGACGAACATGTGGTGGGCTTCTTCGGTCAGCATGAAGCGGCAGGTGCGCGAGAGCGGATCGAAGCCGCTTTCGGCGAGCGCCGCGAGCTGCATCTTGCCGTCGCGGTCGGTGAAGAAAGTGAACATGAAGAACGACAGCCAGTCGGGCGTCTCTTCGTTGAACGCCCCGAGGATGCGCGGATTGTCCATCTGCCCGCTTTGGCGCTCGAGCAGCGCCTGCGCCTCCTCGCGACCGTCCTTGCCGAAATATTTGACCAGGAGATAGACCATCGCCCACAGATGGCGCCCCTCCTCGACATTGACCTGGAACAGGTTGCGCATGTCGTAGAGGCTCGGCGCGGTTGCGCCGAGGTAGCGCTGCTGCTCGACTGAGGCTGGCTCGGTGTCGCCCTGCACGACGATGAGCCGGCGCAGAAGCGCCCGGTTCTCGCCTGGCACTTCCTGCCACGCAGGCTCGCCCTTATGACGACCGAACGGAATCGTCCGCCCCTCGACCTTGGGCGCGAGCAGGATGCCCCAGCGATAAGTCGGCATCTTCACATAGCCGAACTTCGCCCAGCCGGCGGGATCGACGCCGACGGCCGTGCGCAGATAGACCTCCGACTGCTGGAAGCCCACCGGCCCCATGCCGGTCCACCAGTCGAGATATTTCGGCCGCCAGCCCTCGAGCGCGCGCTGAAGCTGCCTGTCCGAACCGAGAGCGACATTGTTAGGAATGACCTCGTCGTAGCTGATCTCGACGAAACGGTCGGTGGAGATGGCGCCGGCGGCGTCGCTAACAATGTCTTCAGCGCTCATGAATTTCCTCCGTTCAGTAGGTCTCGAGATGCAGCCGTCCGTGGCGCTTGAGCGACGGCCCGATGGTGTCCCAATCGAGCCCGGCTTGAGACGCGATGTCGCGTAGCGCGAGCACCACGCCTTCCTCCATTGCCTTGAGGCCGCAGACGTAAAAATAGGCGTGCGGATCGGCGATGAGTGGCGCGAGGTCGACCGCCCGCTCGCGCATCACGTCCTGCACGTAGCGCTTGGGGTGACCGGACGTGCGGCTGAAGGCGAAGTTGATGTCGATGAAGTCTCTGGGCAGATTGCCGAGCGGTCCGAAATACGGCAGTTCCTCCTTGGTGCGGGCGCCGAAAAACAGCATCAGCTTGCCGCCCTCGAACTTGCCCGACTTGCGCAAGCGGCGCCGCCACTCGGTCATCGCGCGCATCGGCGCGCTCCCCGTGCCGGTGCAGATCATCACGATCGCGCTCTTTGGGTGGTTCGGCATAAGGAAGCTCATGCCGAACGGGCCGGTCACCTCGACCGCGTCGCCGACATTGAGATCGCAAAGATAGTTGCTGACTACGCCGCGTACTGGGCGGGCCTGATGATCCTCCAACACGCGCTTCACGGTGAGCGAGACGTTGTTGTAGCCGGGTCGCTCGCCGTTGCGGGGGCTGGCGAGGGAATATTGCCGCGGATGATGCGGTCGCCCATCCGCATCGGCCCCGGGAGGAACAATCCCGATCGATTGCCCTTCGAGCACCGGAAACGGCATCTTGCCGAAATCGAGCACGATGTGATGGGTGTCGTAGTCCCTGCCTGCTTCGGTCACCCGAACATTGCCGACGACGGTGCCCGTGACGGATCGCGCCGCCGCCTTAGGGCCGTAGAGGTTGGCGTAAGGACTCGCTGCCGACCAGGGCGGGATCACGGCTGCGTAGGCGCCGACCTCGAACGCCGCTTCCTCCCTTGCTCCGCTGGGCGCGGATCGAGGCGCCGGTTCTGTCAGCGTCGCGGCAGAAGCGCCGGCCGTCCCCAGTTCCTCGGCGCTTAATTCCGCCGGCAACGCATCCCAGCCGAACTGCGCCTCGACGCTGTAGACCTGCGCGCGCGGCATCGCGCGCCAGTTGTCGATGCTGCCGGTCGGGCAGGGCGGCACACAGGCCATGCAAAGATTGCAGACGTTCGCGTCGACGACATAGTTGCGCGCGTCATGCGTGATCGCGCCGACGGGGCAGGTCGACTCGCAGGTGTTGCAGCGGATGCAGATTTCGGGGTCGATCAGATGTTGTCTGATGACCTCGGCCTTGGAGGCTTCCATCACACCCGGTTCCAGTCGAACGCCGCCTTTTCGCCCTTGCCGTAAACCTTGAGCGCGCCCTTGTCGCCGACCGCGTTCGGGCGCTGGAAGATCCAGTTCTGCCAGGCAGTGAGGCGGCCGAAGACGCGCGTAGCCAGCGTCTCGGGTCCGTCGAAGCGCAGGTTCGCCTCCATCGCGGTCAAGGCGTCGGGACTCATGGACGCGCGTTCCTCGACCGCGATGCGAATTTCATCCGCCCAGTCGATATCGTCGGGAATGCTGGTGGCGAGGCCAAGGGCGAAGGCGCCGTCCGCGTCGAGCGGCTTGCCGATGTTTGTTTTCAGCGACTCAAGCGCCGGCCTCTCGTCGTAGAAGCGCCGTCCGAGGCGGCTCTGGCCGCTCGCCATCGGGTAGTCGCCGAAGTTCGCCGCGCTCACCGCGACTCTGGGGGCTTCGTCACTCCCGGTAGCCAGATGGTAGATCCGGTCGCAGGCGAGCGCGACCTCGAGCAGCGTCCCGGCGAAGCAGGAACCGTCGTCGACGAGCGCGAACAGGCTGCGCGAGGTAACGTCGAGCCGGCTCAAAGTGCGGCGCAGGTAGCCGATAGTCTCGCGCGCCAGCCAATGGTCTTTGAGCGCGCGAAGCGTGGCGTCCATCGCGAGAACCGCCTCGAGCTCGCCCTCGGTTTTCATCAGCCACACGCCGATGTCGAGCTCGTTGGTGCGCATCGACAGGATCGCATCCTCGAGCTCGCGGGCAAGCGCAAGCGGATACCAGTCCGCCCCTTGAGCCTCGATTGACACGACGTCCCTCGGCTGCCCGCCGCTCGGGCCTTTGATCACGAAAGTCGCGGCGCGCGCGCCCCGGTCGATCGTGATCTTCACGTGCGAATAGCTGAGCCCGTCAGCTTCGACTGTTCGCTCAATGGCCGTCAACGCGACGCCCGTGGTCGAGGAGGCACGATCACTGGCGGTGACAAGGGCGAGAGCGCGCTCTTTCACCTTGGTCTCGAATTGCGCGGGCTTGGCGATCGCATCGACCAGGCGCCAAGCAACGGCCTTCTCCCCGCGCACGCCCTCGCTGGTGGTGCAGAAGACGTCCGCGAGGTCGTGGCGCACATGGCGCTTGTCGGTCAGGCGCGTGAGACCCCCGGTCCCGGGTAGCACGCCGAGCAACGGCACCTCGGGCAGGCTCACAGCGCTCGAGCGATCGTCAATGAGGATGATCTCGTCGCAGGCCAGCGCGAGCTCGTAGCCGCCGCCGGCGCACGAGCCGTTGACGGCGGCCAGGAACTTCAAGCCTTCATACCTGGACGAGTCCTCAAGGCCATTGCGGGTCTCGTTGGTGAACTTGCAGAAGTTGACCTTCCAGGCATGGCTCGAGACCCCCAGCATGAAAATGTTAGCGCCGGAGCAGAACACGCGCTCGCGGGCGCTCGTGATGACGACCGCGCGCACTTCCGGGCGCTCGAAGCGGATGCGGTTGACCGCGTCGTTGAGCTCGATATCGACGCCCAGATCATAAGAGTTAAGCTTGAGTTTGTAGCCGGGACGCAAGCCGGCGTTCTCGTCAAAGTCCGCAAGCACAGTAGCCACCAGCCCGTCGAACTTGAGCTTCCAGTGCTTATAGCGGGAGGGCTCGGTTTGATAGTCGACCCGGTTCATCGGATTCCCGTTCACAGGCAGTTTAATGCAAGCCATGCACCATAGTGCGCTATCGTGTGCCACACAAGGCCGAGCTCGCGCCCGATCATTGGACGGGTAGGCCAATCGCCTCACGCGCCCCGGCCCGAAGGATCTGGAAAGTTTCCGTCAGCGGCTGAGCGCTGGTGTCGACCCGCATATCGGCCTTCGAATAGAACGCCGCACGGCTGGCGACGATCGACTTCAAGTCGTCCATCGCCTCCCGGCTCGCGGCCATCGGCCTCAAGTCGCCCTGCGCCAGGACCCGGCTCATGTGGTCTTCGGGATCGGCCATAAGCCAGACGGTCGTGCAGCGGCGCAAAAGGAGGTTGAAGCTGCCAAGGTCGCTGACCAGCCCGCCCGCAGTGGCGATGACCGCCTCGGGATAGGCCTCGATCGCCTCCTCAAGCGCGCGCCGCTCGTAGCGACGGTAGGCGTTCTGACCATAGAGCCCGAGAATCTCGCTGATGGTGCAGCCGGCCAACGTCTCGATCTCGCGACTGAGCTCGACGAACGGAAAGTTGAGGTCCTCTGCGAGCATCCGGCCAAGCGTTGATTTCCCGGCGCCGCGCAGGCCGATCAAGGCAATCCGCGACGAGCGGACGGGCGCCTCTTCGTTGCGCGGGGGTCCGCCGCCCGTGAGTTCGAGGGCCGCGAGGCGCACGCGGCGCAGCGTCGCCTCGTCGCGGTCGGCCAGCATCTCGCGCAGCATGAGCCATTCCGGCGATTGGGTGGTGACGTCGCCGACGAGCTCGGCAAGCGAGCATTGAAGCGCCCGGGCCACCTGCAAGAGAACGAGGATCGAAGCGTTGCCGACGCCATATTCAAGGTTGGCCAAATGCCGCTCGGAAACGCCAGTCGCGCGGGCAAGGGCCTTGCGGGTCAGCCCCCGACGCAAGCGCAAAGCTTTCGCGCGCTCGCCTAATGCGGCCAAAAACGGCGCCTTGGCCTCTTCTGGCGGCTCGATTGTCGCCGGGGCCATCTCGTCGGCTCCAGCGATCGGACTGGCCGAGACATTTTCGGGTAGATTTCGAGTCCTGTCATCTCCCGCGGCGGTGGGCGAAGACGATGCGATGTTTGACAAGGTCCGAACCCGCCTCTAAGACCAAAATAGGCATAATATTGCATCAAACCGAGGCCGGCAAGCTCTCAAATACCGCCCCGGTCCAGAGGAGCCGCCAACCCGGCTTCGGCTGTGAGAGGGGAGACGCCGATGACCGTGAGCCCGGTTGAACCGCCGCCGGAGACGTTCAATTTCGCGGCGCATCTGCTTCGCGCTAATGCGGGGCGTCCTGGCAAAGCGGCGTTCATCGACGACATCGGCGTCGTGACCTATGGCGAACTCGACGAGCGCGCTCGACGGTTCGCTGGGGCGCTTAGAGAGAGAGGCGTCAAGCGCGAGGAGCGCGCGCTGATCCTCATGCAGGACAGCGCCGACTGGCCGGTGGCCTTCTTGGGCGCCATGCTGGCGGGAATTGTCCCGGTTGCGGTCAACACGCTGCTCACCGCCGACGATCTAGCGTACATGCTCGAACATTCGCGCGCCCAGGCCGTGCTGGTCAGCGGCGCAGTCAAGCCGTCGCTGAAGGCCGCGCTCGCCAAAGCAGATCACGAAGTCCACACCGTTGTCGTATCGCGCGCCGCTCAGCCGCTGGAGCACGGCGAGATTGAGTTCGGAGAGTTCGTCAGCCGCGCGGCGCCGCTCACGAAGGTTGCGCCCACGCGGGCCGACGATCCCGCGTTCTGGCTCTATTCGTC
>DATCEJ010000234.1:0-5156 GCA_036510135.1 Roseiarcus sp.
TCACGTCCATCTTTTGGGTGCTGGGGACGAGGTCGCCGACGAATGGGCCAAAGGCGAAACCCAAATCAGGCTTATGCTTGCGGGCGCGAGACAATCGTCCCCCGCAACAGCGACACATTGAAGAGCCGACATGCCCGAAACGCCTCCGCCGAAACCCGAGGACTACATCGTTGTGGACGGCTCGGACGGGCCGCGGCGCGATTTTCGGATCAGCGTGGGCCTGCGCGAGGGTTGGGACGCGGAGGGGCGCGTCTTTGACGTCTCCGAAGCCGTGCGCACCGCGCGAGGCTGGATGCGGCGTCGGGTCGAAGCGGGCGAGCCCGCGCTTTCGGGCATGTTCACCCGCGCGGAGGTGACCTACGCCTGGCCGCGAGAGGACGGCACCGTCGGATCGGACCGTGAGCCGGTCGCCTTGTTTGCGGGCGAGGCGGTGCATGCTTATCTCGGCCATCTGCCGGACGTTGCGATCGAGGCGATGCTCAACGAACTGGCCGCCGAACTTGGCGCCGCGCTGGGGCAAGAGCGCATCTATGTCGCCTTCGCCGACCGGACCTGGATCCTGGACGCCGGCGAGCACGCCCGCGGGGCGTGAGGCGAGCCGGTCACACATGTTTGGGGCCAAACAAAGTTTCGCCGAGGGCTTCGATCGCCTGGGCTTCGCCCTCAGCGAAGCCGGAGGCAAACCTCAAGGTCAAGAGCGAGCTTGCGTTCGGATCGCGGTTCGACCCAAACGCAATAGGCTCCTAAAGCGAGCCACTTTTGATCGAGGCGGACGAGGGACAGCTTGGACGACAATATCTTGCAGAAAATCAGAAATCGCGCTAAACTTGCCCTATGAACAGTCCTGCGTCTTCGCCTTCCAAGATCGTAAGTCGCGTCTCGTGCAGCGATCGCCGAGGGAAAAAGCGCTACGAAAAATTTTCTCGCGAAAATCCCGCGTAACCCATTGATAAGTCTCGTTTCGGACGAGAGAATCCAAGGAAATCCAAGGAAATCCAACGGTCAAAAGGCGGGTTTTTCGCAGTGAAACGGCGGCGAGCCAAGAAAAACCAAACGGCTCGACCGGGCCAGCCCGTCGTCGGCTACGAATAAGAACATATTAAAAGAGTGAAATAGGTCCGCCTTACTTGGCCGGGTCCTTCGGCGTCCAAAGAATGGTCGAGGCGTCCTTCTCGTAGGCCATGCCCTTCGGATAGGAGATCGCCTCCAACTGAAGCCCCCAGGGCGCATTGAAATAGACGATCGACTGCCCCGCAGCCGGGCCCTCGGTGATCGGGATCGGTCCCATCATCGTCTTGACGTTCTTGGCGCGGAGGTAGTCTGCGGCGGCTTTGATGTCGTCCACGTAGAACGCAATGTGATAGCCGCCGATGTCGCTGTTCTTGGGCTGCACCACCTTCTGGTCCGGCGACTGGTAGCTGAAAAGCTCGATGTTCGAGCCCATGCCGCAGCGCACCAGCGTGATCTGCCTGATCACCGTTTTCGGATCGACGCCGAGCGCGTCCTTCATGAAGGTGCCGTTCGGCTCTGGATCGGCGATCGGTCCAAACGACATCGCCTTCTTGCAGCCGAGCACGTCGACGAAGAACGTGAGCGCCTCATTCATGTCGGGCACAGTAATTCCGGTATGGTCGTGCCCTCGCATTCCCGGTAGCCCGTCCGCGTGAGCAGCGCCCAGTCCCAGTGTGATGGCCAATGTCGCAGCCGCGCTGCAAAGGACGCTCTTTCGCATTTATCCCTCCTCATGCCTGCGGCGCTGTGCCCGCCGCTTTCGCCACGATTCCGTGGCGAGGCTAGGAATCATGTGACGCGGATCGGGGCACGGGTCAACACGAGTTACGCGGCTTCGCGCCATCGATCGCTCTCCATGATCGCTGTCGCTTGCGGCAGCATGCTGCGAAGAGTTGCGCCCGAAGCCCGCTGATTGGGCGCCGCGCGCCTTGACTCTCCTGTTGAAGCTGTAATGCTGCCGCCTGTCGATCCGGACGACCGGATCGGCAAGAATTTCGCCCGAGAGGGCTTTTGGGCATTTGCGCCCCGCGGCGCAGTTCTTAACGGGGCTGCACCGTGGGGCGTTTTCGTTGAGGCGATATGACGTCTTTGCGTCTCGGCATCCTGTTCTCGACCTCCGGCGATTACGGGGTGCTCGGGCGAGACTGCCGCGACGGCGCGATGATCGCGATCGAGGAGTTGCGAGGCGCGTGCTCAGTCTCCATCGAGCCGGTCTTCAGAGATCCCGCCGGCTCAAGTGAGCGTTACATTCAACTAGCCCGGCAAATACTCCAAGAGGACGGGTGCCGGCACGTGATCGGCGCAGTGACCTCGCAAGCGCGCAAGGACGTCATTCCCGTCGTCGAGAAGCACGACGCACTGCTTTGGTACGTTTGTCCTTATGAAGGCTTCGAGGCCAACCCGAATGTGATCTATACGGGCGCCTGTCCGAACCAGCACCTGTTGCCGCTTTTCGAGCACATGCTGCCGGTCTATGGACGCCGCGTCTATCTGGCCGGAGCGAACTATATCTGGGGCTGGGAGATGAACCGCCTCGCGCGCGAGATCGTGACAGAGGCGGGCGGCGAGATCGTCGGCGAACGCTGCTTACCCATCGGTGATACGGACGTCGAGCGTATCGTGTCAGAGGTCGCCGCACGCCGGCCGGACTTCATTCTCAGCAACATGCTTGGCCCCTCGAACCACACCTTTCTGCGAGCCATGCGTGACCTCGGGCGGCGAGATCCTGCTTTCCACCCGGAGCGTTGTCCGGTGGTGAGTTGCGATCTGACCGAATGCGAATTGCCGGAGATCGGATTTGACGTCGCGGACGGGCAATTGGCCGCTGCGTCCTACTTCGACAGTCTCGACAGTGCCGCGAACCGTGCTCTCAAAGCGCAGGTCGCCGCGCGCTTCGGCTCCGAGCGACGGGCGTCGAGCTATTTCGCAACCAGCTATGCAACGGTTCGCCTGTGCGTGGAGGCCGTGACGCGTTGCGGGACTGATGATCCCATCAAAGTCCGGTCCGCCCTCGCCGGGCTGGAGACACCGGGTCCCCTTGGGCCGCTGCGTATTGATCCCGCAACCAACCACGCCGATCTGCCGTTTCTGCTCGGCCGGATATCAGGGCCCGACTTCGTCATCCTGCAGTCCCGACCAGCCGCGGTGGCGGACCCGTACCTGATCCGCAGGCGGAGTGTCGCTCAGCCGCACAGCGCGCAGCCGCAACTCAGGGTCGTCTCATGAAGGAGACCCTCAGCTTCCTTGGCCAGAGGGCCCTTATCCTGCATCGTGCCGGCGAGACGACCAATCGTCTCGTTCGCCAGTGCGTGCTGCTTGGACTTCGCGCCGAAGCGCGCTGGCGCCCGTTGCGCGCCGTCGAGGACGTCGACATCGTTCTTGTTGACGCCGACGAGGGATGGGATGGGCTCCTCCCGTGGACGCCTGCCGAAAAGCCTGCGCCGCTCGTCGCGTTGCTTGCCTCCGAGGCGCCCGGTCGCATTGCCTGGGCGCTCGATCAAGGCGCTGATGCGCTCATTGCCAAGCCTGTCAGTGCTTCCGCTGTCTATCCGGCGTTGGTGATGGCGACACGCCGGCACGCGGAGGCCCGACAACTCAACGAACGCATCGCGAGGCTCGAAGAGCGCGTGCGGCTGCGTCCGCTCGTGCATGCCGCCGTGCGGACCTTGATGGCCGCGAATGGTTGCGATGAGAACGAGGCCTATGGCCGGCTGCGCCGCGAAGCCATGCAGACGCGACTGACCCTCGAGCAGGCTGCGGTCTCCATGCTCGCGAGCCCGCGGAGACAAGCGGGATGAAGCGAGCGCTTGTAGAGATCGCCCGCCAGCCTGCGACGTGTGTGGCGGTCCTCCTGATCGCAGCCGTCGTCTTCGCCGCTATTGCGGCCCCTTGGCTCGCGCCTTTCTCACCCGACACCCAACCGTTCGACGGCCTGTCGTTGGATGGCGCGCCGCTGCCGCCGGGACCGAAGTATTGGCTCGGCACGGACACGCTTGGCCGCGACCTCCTTTCGCGCCTCCTCTACGGCGCACGCACCTCGCTTGTCATCGGACTCGTTGCAAACGGCGTCGCGGTGATGATCGGAATGACCGTCGGGGTCGTGGCGGGTTATGTGAGCGGGTTTGTCGGGAATGCGCTGATGCGCTTCACCGATCTCATGATGGCCTTCCCTGCGCTTCTGCTCGCAATCGTTCTCGCGGCGCTGTTGAGGCCCAGCTTGTGGATCGTCGCGCTGGTGATCGCGCTCGTCAATTGGGTGCAGGTGGCGCGGATCATCTACACCGAGACACGCGGGCTCGTGGAGCGCGACTTCATTCTGGCTGAACGCTCGCTTGGCGCCGGGCATCTGCGCATCCTTTTTCGCCACATCGCGCCGCATCTTTTGCCGAGCGCGATCGTGTGGGGAACGCTCGGCGTCGCGACGACGGTGCTCCTGGAGGCGACGCTTTCCTTCCTCGGCGTCGGCGTGCAGCCGCCGCAGCCCTCGTGGGGCAACATCATCTACGAGAGCCAGAGCTACTTTCAAGCGGCCCCCTGGCTCGTATTCATTCCCGGCGCGATCATTCTCGCGACAGCACTCTCCTTCAATCTGGTCGGCGATGCGCTGCGCGACCTGCTCGACCCGACTCAGCGGGGACGTGGCTGATGGCGGCGCTGCTGGCTCAGCGACTCATCCAGGCGGTCGCCGTTCTGCTTGGCGTTGCAATCATCACTTTCCTGCTGCTGCATTATCTTCCGGCTGATCCTGCGGCCCTCGTCGCCGGCCGCAGCGCCAACGCGCAAATGATCGCCAACGTTCGACACCAGCTTGGGCTTGATCTGCCTCTGCCTTTGCAATTCTGGCGCTACTTGACAGGGCTCATCCACGGCGACCTTGGCCGCTCCTATATCCAGCGCAGCGAGGTCGCCACGCTCGTCTTGGCGCGCATTCCCGCGACTCTCATATTGATGGTCTGCGGCATCCTTGTCGAGGTTGTGCTGGGGCTAACGTTTGGCGTTATTGCGGCTTTGCGGCGCAACGGCTTCGTCGATCGCATCGTGATGATGTTCGCGTTCGTCGGCGTATCGTCTCCGCAATTCGTGGTCGCGCTGCTGCTGCTCTATGTCTTCGCCGCCCGTCTAGGTTGGTTTCCGATGAGCGGCTT
>DATCEJ010000235.1:0-6543 GCA_036510135.1 Roseiarcus sp.
CGGGGGGGTCCATTTGAGCCGATCCCCGGAACATCGGTCCGCCGAGTTCGATATCGAGGTTGCTGAGCGAAGCGCCGTGCGGCGTAGGCTTGACGAGGAACGTCGCCTTGCCTGGCTTTCCAGCCGGCTTCGAGAGCCCCGGCACGGGATTGTCGACGCCTGCCGGCGTGAGGTCGATTTCGACCTCCGCATTGGCGCGGGTCAGGGGCGCCTTGAGCTTGATCGGGAGCGACCCGGTCAGCCACGAGCCTAAATTGATGCCGCGCTTGGCGCGTGCGGCCGCGTCGAGAGCGAAAGTTATGGTCGCCGACCCTTCCTCGCCAGGAGCGCGAGCGACCTCGACATGGGTCGCTGCGCCAAGGACCTCGCCGTCGCCGACGATCTTCAGATTATCCCGATCAGCCTCGAACGTGGCCGTCGCCGATTCAAGCTTCTCGTCGGCGAGAAACTTCTCGATCTGGAGATTGGCGAGCGCCCCGTCAGCGTGGAACTTTGTGTCCTCGGGGCGCGCGGTCTTTCCTAGCTTGAGAGCAAGGACAAGGTCGCCTTCCGCCTGCCCTTTGACGGTCGCGGGATCGAGCGTGAGTCCCGCCTGGCGGCGCAAAGGTTCGCGCATCAAGAGATCGGCGAGCGAGTCCGCCGTTCCGGTCATGTGCGCCTTCGAGGAAGCATCGACGATGGGTCTGGGGGTGATATCCGGAACAGTGAAAGCGAGGTCGTTCGCCTGCACCCGCCGCGACGGCGACAGCACCATGGTCGCGTGGTTGCCCGAGACGGTGAAATCATGGCCGGTGAACGACCCCTTGCCCTCGTCGGTCATCATGATCGGCAAGCCGGGCATGAGGTCGACGCCGATGTCATGGGTCGTGAACTCTCCGTGCAGGCTTTCGCGCGGCAAGCCGCGTTTGTGCTCCATCGCGTCCATGTCGGCAGCGGTCCAATTGGCCTTCAGCGATCCCTGAAGCCGTCCGCCGTGCAAATTCTGCGCGCACCATTCGCGCACGTCGGGATTGATGAATTGCGGCCACAGGCGAATGAGATCGGACGTGGCGCTCGGGCCGGCGTCGATGTTGAGCTTGAGCGAAGAGCCATCGCCGTCGGGCGCTGTCGCTGCTTTGACCGCCACGTCGACGGTGGGTCCGTGTGCAGTGAGGCCGTCGAGGATGAACTGAGACGTCGCCTCGAGGAAGCGGGCGTCGACGATGATGGACTCGAGGACGACCGGATTGGCGCCCGGCCGTTCCGGACCGAATTGCGCGCCGCGAGACTCGAGATGCGTCGTCCAGACCTTCGCCGTGTCGGTGGGGAGCGCCACCCAGCCTTGGGCGTCGACATGGGTCAGGCCGGCCAGAACCTGAAGCCTGTCGACACGATAGCGCCGCGCATCCTCGTCCCACGCGACCGCGCCGGTCGCCTCGTCGATGAAAAAGGGAACGGCGTCGGGATTGTTGATCCGCACCTGTCCGGCGCCGATGCTGAACTGGCCGCTGAACGCGCGCAGCCTCGAGTCTGGCGTGAGCTCAGCGTCGAGTTTGATCGCAACAGGTCCCTCCGCGGTCAGGGGTGGAGGCTTCTTGTCGAACACCTGAAGGTCCGCGAGGCTCAGGTCGTGCGCTCGGATGGACAGGGTTCGGGCATCCCCCTCCGCAGCCTGCGCCGTGATTGTCCACGGTCCCGCCGGACCCGTCGCCGAGAGCGCTGCATGTGCGCTTGAGCCCGAATGATCGAAGACGACCGCGAAATCCTTATAGATGACGGAGCGCTGCGTCGCGTCGTTGTCGATCTCGAAATGACCGTTGGCGAGGGTCAAGCGGTCGAGCGCCTGCGTGGCGCCAGCCATCGCTTCGACCGCGGCTCCAACAAGAGCGGCAAGTTCGGTCCCGCCTGCGCCCGCTGACACCGGGCCGGGCAGAGGGATCGGGGTCGCGCCCGAATCGTTGGCGACCGCAAGCGACAGCGCGCCGTCGGCAGCGACGCGCAAGCGCAGGTCGAGCCCGTCGAGTTCAAGCCGCCGCACCCGGACGTCGAGCATCGCCGCCGCGAACGGATCGAGGCCAAGTTTGCCGCTCGGCGCCGAGAGGACCGTTCGGCCTGCGGCGTCGCGCACCGTCAGGCCCTTGAACCCCAGACCCACGCCCCATGAATCGTGCATGAGATAGGTGGGGCCGAGATCGATGGCGTAACGGTCGCCGATACGCTCCTGGAGCGAGGTTTGGATCTGGTCGTGCATGCCAACCAGCCGAAGGGGCCCTCGCGCGAGCAGCGAGGCCAATGCCAGCCCGCCGACGATGAACAGGGCTGCGATGAACTCCACCGTGCGGAGACAAATGTGTGTGATCCGGCCGGCGCCGATCCGGCGCCAGCGCGAGCGAAGGCGAGGACCCTGCGCATCCGCCGCCATGCCGCGCATAGCGGCGCGGGCGCGCGCCCGTGTCGTCATGCTATATCGAACGACCAATACCGATCATCCTCCTTGGCGCGAGCAGAATAAGCGCAATCTTCGCTGATTCGAAGGCCGCAAGCCGACTTGACGTTTGGGTCGTTTGCTTGACCGTTTGAAACCGGGGAGCCGACAAGAGAACGTCCGCAGACGAGACCACGTTCCGGGACGCGCGCAGTGGTCCCATAATGAGACGAAACGAGGGCGATAATGGTTAAGGAATTGGTCGAGGGCGATCCGGCGCCCGATTTCGAGCTGCCGACCGACGGCGGCGGCCGGATGCATCTGAAAGACATGCAGGGCAAGCCGGTCGTGATCTACTTCTACCCGAAGGACGATACCTCCGGCTGCACCGCGGAGGCCATCGCCTTCAACGGCCTGCGCGCCAAATTCGCGGCCGCCGGCGCCACGGTCATCGGCGTTTCGCCGGACAATGCAGCAAGCCACGACAAGTTCAAACGCAAGCACGATCTGGACATTGCGCTCGCCGCCGATCCGGACCGCTCAGCGATCGGGGCCTACGGAGTATGGAAGGAAAAGAGCATGTACGGCCGCAAGTATTTCGGCGTCGAGCGCTCGACCTTTCTCATTGACCGCAAAGGCCGCATCGCCAAGGTCTGGCGCAAGGTGAAGGTGCCGGGCCATGCTGACGAGGTCCTGGCGGCGACCAAGGCGCTCTGAGGCGCGGGCGGCGCGATCGAACCTTCGCTTTTCTGGCCAGATGCGATTTTGCGATCCATTAACCTTAATGCGCTTTGCTCTGCGGTCGAGCACGCCCCTTTTTCGCCGGGCTGGAGCGCTGGTTCATGTCGTTGCGAGAGGGCTATCCGGAGGCGAGGCCGCCGGGGTCGCATTATTGTCTTTCGCTCACCCGGGGCGGCGCCATACGCAGCGTCCGGCTTGGGCGGGCCGGCATCGGGGCGCTCGCGGCGCTCGCCCTCATCTCGTTCGCCTGGACCACCTCCGTCACCGCCTATGTCGCCTTCCATGACGATTTGATCGGCGCAATCCTGACGCGGCAGGCGGAAATGAAGGCGGCTTACGAGGACCGTCTCGCCGAAGCGCGCGCGCGGCTCGACCAAGCCGCCAGCCGGCAATTGCTCGAGCGGAATGCCTTCAACGGCAAGGTGAACGAAGTCATGTCCCGGCAGGCTCGGCTTGAGCAGCATGGCGCGATCGTCGCCGCACTCGCCGAGACGGAGGCGGGCAACCCTCGCCTGGCTGCTCGGCGCCAAGCCGCGACCCGAAACCCCGCCGACGCTCTCAGCGCGATCCGGGCTCTCGCTCCGCCGACCGCGGCCGGCGCAAGCGTGGACGACGACGCGCGTGCTTACGCCCCTCTTACCCGTCCCGGCGTCGAGCCTCGGGCCGTCAAGCCTCATCCGATCGATGAATCGGGGGAGACCCTGAGCGCCCTGCCCTCGGACGCGCCGTTCACGACGGCGAGCCTTGGGAGGGCGGCAGACGATCTCGATCCCGCGGCGCGCCTTGCGCTCCTGAATCCCTCGCTCGACCGGATAGAGAGCAACCAGACGAAGGCCCTCGCCGCCGTCGACCGCGCCGCTGAACGCTCCGCCTCGCGCGATGCGGCAATCGTCGCCGAGACCGGACTCGATCCAGCGAAGCTCGTTCTGCCCCATGGCGAGGGCGGGGTCGGCGGCCCCTACATTCCAGCCGACCTTGATTCGAACGCGCCCGACCCAGCGCTCATGCGCGTCGCGCGCGACGTCGGGACGGCCGAGCGCCTCAAGGCGCTCATGTCTTTTGTGCCCCTGCGGATGCCGCTTTCCGGCGACCCGAGCGTCACCTCGCCCTTCGGCTATCGCGCCGATCCGTTTCTCGGCCGTCCCGCCCTGCATCCGGGCGTCGATCTTGCCGAGGCTTACGGCGCCGAAATCCACGCCGCCGCCTCCGGCCGCGTCGTTCATGCCGGACCGGCGGGCGGATATGGAAACATGGTCGAGCTTGATCATGGCAACGGGCTCGCCACTCGCTATGCGCACATGTCGGAAACGCTGGTCGAAGAGGGCCAGCAGATCGTCAAGGGCGCGGTCCTCGGCAGGCTCGGTTCGACCGGCCGCTCGACCGGCCCGCATTTGCACTACGAAGTGCGCGTCGACGGCGAGCCGGTCGATCCCGAGCGCTATCTGCGCGCCGGCGCCGATCTCGCCGTGGCGGAATAGCGCGACGCGCGGTTCCTCTTTGCAAGGCGCGCCGTTAGACAGGACGCATGGACGTTCTGCTGTTTCGCGCGCTGAGCCTGCTTGGCCTCGCGATCCTGGTGGCGCTCGCGGCGCGCCGCCTGCGTCTGCCCTATACGGTCGGTCTTGTGCTCGCGGGCGCGGCGCTCGCGGCCACGCGCAGCCATGCCGGCCTTGCGCTGACCCACGACCTCATCTTCGACGTCGTCCTGCCGCCGCTCCTGTTCGAGGCGGCGCTCAACCTGCGCTGGAGCGATTTGCAACGCGATCTCGTTCCGGTCGTTGCGCTGTCGACGATCGGGGTCGCGCTCTGCGCAATCGTCGTGGCAGGCGGACTCGTGACCCTACTCGGGTGGCCGCTCGAATCGGCGCTCGTGTTCGGGGCGCTGGTCAGCGCGACCGACCCGATCGCAATCATCGCGCTCATCAAGGAATCGCGCGTCACCGGTCGCCTCGGCCTCCTCATCGAGGCCGAGAGCCTGTTCAACGACGGCGCGGCCGCGGTCCTCTTCACCCTCGTTCTCATCTGGGCGGCCCACGGTCCGGTGAGCGCTCAGGACCCGCTCGCGATCATCACAGCGTTTGTCACTGTTGCTGGCGGCGGGCTCGCGGCGGGGTTCGGCGTTGGACTGATCGCCATCATGATCGTGGGAACCTCTGAGGATCATCTCGTCGAGACGGCGGTGACAGCGGTCGCGGCCTTCGGCTCGTTTTTGATCGCCGAACATTTCGGCGCCTCCGGCGTGCTGGCGAGCGTCGCCGCCGGCATGACGTTGGGCAATTTGGGGGTTCTCACCGAGAAACAGCGGTTTGGCATTTCATTCACCCCGCATGGACGCGCGTTTGTTCTCGAGTTCTGGGAATTCGCCGCGTTTCTGGCCAATTCGCTGGTGTTCCTTCTGATCGGCTCGGCCTTGGCGACTGTCGATTTCGCCCGCGAGGGGATTTTCGCGCTGACGCTGGTCATCGCGCTCGCCCTTCTGGGCCGGGCGGTCGCAGTCTATCCGGTCTGCCTTGCCTTCCTACGCTCGCGCTGGGCGATCCCGCTCAATCAGCAGCACCTGATGTGGTGGGGCGGCTTGCGCGGCGCGCTGGCTCTGGCGCTCGCGCTCGCCTTGCCTGCCGATTTGCCTCGGCGCGACGATGTTCTCATCTCGGCCTTTGCGGTCGTCGCCTTCTCGGTGATCGTGCAAGGGCTGACGGCGCCGCTGGCGCTGAGGGCGCTGAGGTTGACGCCGGTCAGGCGCGTGCAGGCGGCAATCAAAGACGCCCGCAGCCGGCCCATTGAGCCGCCCTAAAAATGACAAAGGCCGCCGGAGCTCGGCGGCCTTCAATTTGGATCGCGATCAAGCCGCCGGATCAGGCCGCAACGAGCGCGCCATTGCGAGCCTTGCGCCAGCCGAGGAAGCCCAGGCCCGCGAAACCGGCGATGAGCATCGCCCAGGTGGACGGCTCGGGAACCGCCGCGGTCGCAAGCGCCGGAAGCGCGCCATCGAATAGGTTGTTGTTGTGAAGCTCGCCTCCGCCAAGGAACGAGCTCGCGAACAGGGAGCCCTCGATATTGCCGCCCGACGTAATCTTCACCGCGGCGTCAGGAGCCAGAATCGAGGCGCCCCACTGCCCGAGATTGACGGTCGTAGCGTTCTCGAAATTGAACAGCGCATTCTTCTGGTCGACGTTGAAATGCGTGCTGCTCGGGTCGGTGAAGTTGCCAATGACGTTGATGATGTAAGACGTCACGCCCGTGCCGGTGAAGCTGATATCGTGGTTCACGAGGTCGCTCGCGAGCGTGGATCCGCTGATCTCGAACACGACGACGCCGGTGTTCGAGCCAGCGTTGAACTTGCCATTGATGAAAGACGTTCCCGTCGTCGCGGTCAGGTCGGAAAGCTGGGCCGAAAG